>NZ_JBEXYL010000138.1:0-15579 GCF_040630895.1 Streptomyces sp. NPDC005728 | reverse complement strand
CGCTTCGAGATCGGCGGCCCGATGGGCGACGCCGGCCTGACCGGCCGCAAGATCATCATCGACACGTACGGCGGCATGGCCCGCCACGGCGGCGGCGCCTTCTCCGGCAAGGACCCCTCCAAGGTGGACCGCTCGGCCGCCTACGCGATGCGCTGGGTCGCCAAGAACGTGGTCGCCGCGGGCCTTGCCTCCCGCTGCGAGGTCCAGGTCGCCTACGCCATCGGCAAGGCCGAGCCGGTCGGCCTGTTCGTGGAGACCTTCGGCACCCACACGGTCGCCGTCGAGAAGATCGAGGACGCCATCGCCGCGGTCTTCGACCTGCGCCCGGCCGCCCTCATCCGCGACCTCGACCTGCTCCGCCCGATCTACACCCAGACCGCCGCCTACGGCCACTTCGGCCGCGAACTGCCGGACTTCACCTGGGAGCGCACCGACCGCGCCGACGCCCTGCGCAAGGCCGTCGAAGCAGGCTGACCCAGCCGCCCGCCGGACCCACCCCCGGCGCCCGAACCAGCGGGGAGCGATGGTCCCCCCGTCCCGCCGCTCCCCGCTCCCCAAGCCCGCCGCGCCTCGCCTTCCGGCACCGGACCGGACCGTCAAGCCCCCAGGTTCAAGGAGCACTTGCCGTGCGTATCGCCGTGACCGGATCGATAGCGACCGACCATCTGATGGTGTTCCCCGGACGCTTCGCCGAGCAGCTGATCAAGGACCAGCTGGAGAAGGTCTCCCTGTCCTTCCTCGCCGACCGGCTGGAGGTGCACCGCGGCGGCGTCGGCGCCAACATCGCCTTCGGCCTCGGCCTGCTGGGCCTCGACCCCCTCCTGGTCGGCGCGGCCGGCGTGGACTTCGCCGAGTACGACACCTGGCTGCGGGCCCACGGCGTCGACACGTCCGCGGTACACGTCAGCGAAACCCTGCACACCGCGCGCTTCGTGTGCACCACCGACGAGGATCAGAACCAGATCGCCACCTTCTACGCCGGCGCCATGGCCGAGGCCCAGCACATCGACCTGGCCCGCACCGCCGAGACGGCCGGCCCGCTCGCACTCGTCCTGGTCGGCGCCGACGACCCGGCGGCCATGCTGCGGCACACCGCCACCGCCCACCGCCTCGGCATCCCCGTCGCGGCCGACCCCTCCCAGCAACTGGCCCGCCTCGACCGCGACCAGGCCCGCCAACTGGTCGACGGCGCGACATGGCTGTTCACCAACGCCTACGAAGCCGCCCTGCTCACCGAACGCACCGGCTGGAGCGAGGAAAACCTCCTCGGCCGGGTCGGCACCTGGATCACCACACTGGGCGCCGACGGGGTGTTGCTGGCCCGCTCCGGCACCCCCCCACAGCACATACCGGCCGTACCCACCGAGCAGATCGCCGACCCCACCGGCGCCGGCGACGCCTTCCGCGCCGGCTTCCTCGCCGGCCTGGCCCGGCAGCTGCCGGCCGAGCAGGCCGCCCGGCTCGGCTGCGCCCTGGCCACCACCGTGCTGGAATCGGTCGGCACCCAGGAATACAAACTGCTCGCCTCGGACCTGCTCGCCCGCATCGCCGCCACCTACGGCGACGCCGCCGCCCGCACCGTCCAACCCCGCCTGGCAGGCAGGGCATGAGCACACCAGGAGCCCGCTCGTGACGACGTTCTCCTTCGAGTTCTTCCCGCCCAAGACACCCCCGGGAGAACAGAGGCTGTGGGAGGCGATCCGCCGGATCGAGCTGCTGCGGCCCGACTTCGTGTCCGTCACCTACGGCGCCGGCGGCACCTCACGGGACCGGACAGTGGCACTCACCCGGCGCATCGCCGAGGAGACGACCCTGCGCCCCGTCGCCCACCTGACCGCGGTCGGCCACTCGGTGGCCGAACTGCGCCACATCATCGGCCAGTACGCGGACGCCGGCATCCGCGACGTCCTCGCGCTGCGCGGCGACCCGCCGGGCGACCCCAAGGGCACCTGGACACCGCACCCGAAGGGCCTCACCTACGCGTACGAACTGGTCGAACTGGTCCGCTCGCTGGGCGACTTCAGGATCGGTGTGGCCGCGTTCCCCGAGAAACACCCGCGCTCGGCCGACTGGCAGACCTGCATCCGGCACTTCGTCGCCAAGTGCCGGGCGGGCGCCGACTACGCCATCACACAGATGTTCTTCCACGTGGAGGACTACCTGCGGCTGCGCGACGCGGTCGCGGCCGCCGGCTGCGACATCCCGATCATCCCGGAGATCATGCCGGCCACCGACCACCGCCAGATCGCCCGCTTCGCCGAACTGTCCGACGCGGCCTTCCCCGACCACCTGGCCAGGCGCCTGCACGCGGCCCGCGACACCCCGCACGACGGCCACCGCATCGGCGTCGAGTACGCCACCGCCATGGCCGAACGCCTGCTCGCCGAGGGCGCCCCCGGCCTGCACTACATCACCCTCAACAAATCCACGGCGGCCCCGGACATCCACCGCAACGTCCTGAGCCTGCACAGCGCAGGGATCCTCAACGCCGGCTGAGCTAAGGCCCGCCGCACACAATGGGGGGTGTTGTTCATGCTGTCCGGGCGACGGTATCTTCTCGGCCTGACCGCCGATCAGGCGGAAATGTGCGAGGAGTTCGGGAACATCTGCCGGGCGGTATGGAACACGGCCCTGGAGCAACGCAGAGAGTACCGGCGGCGCGGCACGTGGACGAACTACGTACCCCAGGCCGCCGAACTGGCCGAAGCCAAGAAAGAACACCCCTGGCTCACGACGGCACCCTCGCACGTGTTGCAGCAGACGCTGCGTGACCTGGAACGGGCGTGCCGGGAGCACGGCACGTTCAAGGCCCGGTGGCGGTCCAAGGCACGCTGGTCGCCGTCGTTCCGCTTTCCGTCCGGGAACCTCATCACCGTGGAACGCCTCGGGCGGAAGTGGGGGCGGGCGAAGCTGCCCAAGCTGGGCTGGGTCCGCTTCCGTTGGTCGCGCCCCCTGGACGGCGCAGTGCGTTCCGCCACCGTCAGCCGCAAGGGCGGACGCTGGTTCGTGTCCTTCCTCGTGGACGACCAGGCCGTCACACCCGAGCAGCACGCCATGCCCGCGACGGCTGTGGGCGTAGACCGGGGTATCGCGACGGCAGCGGTTACCAGCGACGGCACTTTCCATGACCGGCCGTTCATCCGGCATGGTGAGGCCGAGCGGTACCGGCGCTTGCAGCAGCGTCTCGCCCGCTCCAAGAAGGGATCTGCGAACCGGCACAAGACGATCCGGGCGATGGGCCGGATCATGAACCGGGTCACTGACCGGCGCGCCGACTTCTGCGCCTATACCGCCAACCGGCTGGCGACCCGCAACGCGTTGGTGGTCCTGGAAGACCTCAAGACCCGCAATATGACCGCCTCCGCGTCCGGCACGCTTGACCAGCCGGGTCAGTATGTCGCTCAGAAACGAGGACTGAACCGGGCCATCCTCTACAAGGGATGGCACCGCCTCGAACTCGCCCTCACCAACGCCGCCCGCTACACCGGCACGGCAATGGTGAAGGTAAATCCCGCGTACACATCGCAGCGGTGCTCCGCCTGCGGCCTGGTCACCGAAGGCAACCGCGAGAGCCAAGCGGTCTTCGTGTGCAAAGCCGCAGGGTGCGGACACCGCGACCACGCCGACGTCAACGCCGCGAAGAACATCAAGGCCGCAGGGCTTGCGGTCTCAGCCTGCGGAGACCTCGGCGGTGGCCGGTCCGTGAAGCAGGAACCCGTAAGCCGGGCGACCGGCCGAACCCCCTCATAGGGGAACCCCCCTCGTTCACGAGGCGGAGGAAGTCAAGAGCTCTGGGAGGATCAATGTCCGACGTCACTGCGGCCGACGAGGTGTATGCGGTCATCGAGGAATCGGCCCGGCTGGTGGGCGCGCCCTGCTCACCCGAGAAGATCCGGCCGATCCTGACCGCGTTCGAGGACGCCCTCCCGGAGGCCGGGATGGTCTTCAGCGTGGCCACCGGCCAGCGCCCCCCGGGAGAACTCGACTACACCATCTCGATCCCTCCCGCCTTCGGCGACCCCTACGCCGTCGCCGTGTCCCACGGCCTGGTCACCCCCGCGGACCACCCCGTCGCCACCCTGCTCGCGGACATCCAGGCACAAGTCTCCATCAGCGAGCACCTCATCGACGCCGAAGTCTCCAGCGGCTTCAGCAAGATCTACGCCCACTTCCCCCACGACAAGCTGACCCTGCCCCGGCTCGCGGACATCCCCTCCATGCCCCCCGCGGTGGCCCAGAACGCAGAGCTGTTCGCCCGCCACCACCTCACCGACGTCGCGATGATCGGGATCGACTACCGGCGCAAGACGGTCAACCTGTACTTCGCCCAGCTCCCCGACGCCTTCCGCACGGCCCACAACATCCTCTCCCTCAACCGCGCGATCGGCCTGCCCGACCCCAGCGGCCCGATGCTGGAGTTCGCCCAGAGGTCCTTCCGCGCCTACGTCACCCTCGGCTGGGACTCCCCGAAGATCGAACGGATCTCCTACGCCCCGCTCCCGGTCCGCGACCCGTCCGCGCTCGCCGTACCCATCGAGCCCGACATCGAGAAGTTCCTCCTCAACACCCGCCGCACCTACGACGGCCCGCCCTTCGTCATCGCGGCCGCCAAGTGGACGGCCGAAGGGGAACACCTCAACCTCGGCCCCTACTGCCGCCTCTCGCCCCTGATGCGCACACTGCTGCGGCAACTCACCGGGGAACAGGTTTGACCCGCGCCGGCCGGTGAGCCGCCGAGCCGGGCCACGCCCACCGCCCGGCCTCACCGGCCGGCCCACGGCCGGCCGCCCCCGACCTTCACGACGACACAGTCGCTCACACGGAAACTCTTTCGACCGGAGGGAACCATGTCTGAAGCCACTGAGATCGAAGCAGGTTCGGCCGCCCTGACCAGGCTCGGAGGCGCACTCGCCCAGTCCGGAGCGGCCTCGCTCACCGGGCAGCGCGAACAACTGGCCGAGGGCCTCCTGCGCGAGTCCCTGACCCGGTGGGAGGACCCCCAGCTCAGGCCCCAGCTCCTCGGGGAGGTCCTGGCCGCGATCACCACCGAGGCGGGCGCGGCGCGGATGCGCGAGTTCCTCTCCTCCCAGATCTTCAGCCAGTTAGGCAAGGAACTCGACTCCTCCAAGACGAGGGACATCCACCAGGTGGCCGAGATCCTCAAGGTGCCGCCGCTGAACATCAACGCGGCCCAGGCACAGGTCTGGGGCGTGATCATCCTGCGCTACATCCTGCAGATCGAGCCGATCGCATCGGCGCCGGCCGACGAGATCCTCGACACCATCGCCCCCACCATCCAGCGCTACCTGGCCGGCTAGCGGCCACACCGGCCCGTGCGTGGCGGCCGCCCCCCTCGCCACCGCACCCGCGAGACCGCAGCCGAGCCAGTCACCCGCGCCGCCCCCCGGCCAGCCGCCCCGGGGGGCGGCGCGGCCCCCTCCCGCAAGTCCACCGCGCGCTGGCCACCCGCAGGCCACGTCCCCCAACGAAAGGCAGTGCGCACATGGCAGACAGAACACCCGGACCGGCCCTCGCCGCTCCCGCACCGCGCCGGGCCACGCTCCCCTCGCTCACCGGCCTCAGGTTCCTGGCGGCCCTGCTCGTCTTCCTCACCCACGCCACACTGCTCGCCGGACCCCTGCGGCCCACCGCGCCGATCAGCTTCTTCGCCGACCAGGACATCGCCAAACCCCTGGCCGACTTCTTCCAGTTCGCCGGACCCATCGGGGTGTCCTTCTTCTTCGTGCTCAGCGGCTTCGTCCTGACCTGGTCATCGACCCCCGGGGACAAGGTCACCGGGTTCTGGCGGCGCCGCACACTGAAGATCTACCCCAACCACATCGTCACCTGGGCGCTGGCGATGTGGCTGTTCGCCTCCTCCTCCCCGGTGCACGCCTGGCTGCCCAACCTCCTGCTGGTGCACAACTTCTCCAACCGGCCCGAAACCGTCTCCAGCGTCAACCTCCCCTCCTGGTCACTGTGTTCGGAAGTCCTCTTCTACGCACTGTTCCCCCTGTTCATCATCGGCGTGCGGAAGATCTCCGAACGCCGGCTGTGGTGGTGGGCCGCCGCCACGGTCGCCGGCGTCGCCGGCGTCGCACTCGCAACGCGCCTTGTCCCCGGCGGAGTTCCGGTGCCCGGCTACGGCCTGACGACCAACCAGCTGTGGTTCAGCTACGGCTTCCCGCCGCCGCGCCTGTTCGAGTTCGTGCTGGGCATGATCCTCGCCCGCATCGTCGCCGCCGACCTGTGGCCGCGCATCGGCCTCGCGCCCTGCGCAGCCGTCTTCGCCGCAGGCTACTGGGCCGCCTACGCCGCCCCGAGCCCCTACAACTTCAGCCTCGCCACGATCGTCCCGATCGGCATGATCATCTGCGCCGCGGCCTCCTCGGACCTGCGCGGCGAGGACAGCTGGCTCACCAGCCGCACCATGCTCTGGCTGGGCAACGTCTCCTTCGCTTTCTACCTCGTCCAAGGCCTGGTCATCTTCTACGGCCGGCCCGAGGTACTGGACGCACGCACCTTCACCACCCCCGCGGCCCTCGGCATGGTGCTCGTGCTGTTCGCAGCGAACCTGCTCGCCGCCTGGCTGCTGTACAGCCTGGTGGAGCAGCCGGTGATGCGCCGCTTCGCCCGCAGCAGGAAACACACCGCACCGGCCGTGCCCCGCACAACGGATTCCGTACCGGCCGGCGAAGCCGCCTGACCGCGCCCTCGCCCCGGGCCGTTCCCAGAACTGTGGATGTGGCGATCTCAATGCAGAAACGACAAGGGGAGCTGAGTGCGTTGACCCTACCGACCTCAGCCAAGGGGGTCTCGGACAGCCCGCGGGCCCGCTCGGCCGGCATCGGCCGCGCCCACGCCAAGGCCATCCTGCTGGGGGAGCACGCGGTCGTGTACGGGGCTCCGGCACTCGTTCTGCCCGTTCCGCAGCTGACGGTCACGGCGAGCGCCGGGTGGTCGTTGCCCGCCCCCGACGAACCGGGCGAGGTGACCTTCACGGTGACCGGTTCCCCGTCCAGACCGATGGTGACGCAGGCCTCCGACAGCCTGCGCCGGCTGATCACCGAGTTCAAGGCGGTCACGGGCGTGACCGGCAGCCCGCACCTCGACGTGATCATCGACGGTGCGATCCCGCACGGCCGCGGGCTGGGCTCCAGCGCGGCCTGCGCCCGCGCCGTCGTCTTCGCCCTGGCCGACCTCTTCGGCTGCGACATGACCGAGGACATGGCCTTCGACCTGGTGCAGACGGCGGAGAACGTGGCGCACGGCCGCTCCAGCGGCGTCGACGCACGGGCCGTCGGCGCGACGGCCCCGCTGCTGTTCCAGGCGGGCCGGGCCCAGGAACCGAGCATCGGCTGCGACGGCCTGTTCATCATCGCGGACAGCGGCGTCGTGGGCAGGACCAAAGTCGCCGTCGAACTGCTGCGGGAAGGATTCCAGCGGCACACCGGCGCACAGGAGACGTTCGTACGCCGTGCCTCGCAGCTGACCGACGAGGCCAGGCGCGCCCTCGCCGACGGTCGGCCGGAGGACTTCGGCCAACGGCTCACCGACTACCACCACCTGCTGCGCGCGGCCGGCCTCAGCACCCCGGGCATCGACGCCCTGGTCGAGGCCGCGCTCACGGCCGGCAGCCTCGGCGCCAAGATCACCGGGGGCGGCCTGGGCGGCTGCGTGATCGCCCTGACCCAGCCGGTGCAGGCCAGGGAAGTCACCCGGCAACTGCACGAAGCCGGCGCCGTGCAGACGTGGGTCGTACCGCTGAGAGGGCTTGCCAACCATGCACGCTGACCACCCGACCACCCTGGTGCCACCGCTCGAGGACAACCTCGCAGGACGGGCCACCGCCGTCGCGCACCCGAACATCGCCCTGATCAAGTACTGGGGCAAGCGCGACGAACAGCTCGTCCTGCCGCGGGTCGACAGCCTGTCGATGACCCTGGACATCTTCCCGACGACCACCTGCGTCCGCCTCGCCCCCCAAGCCGAGCACGACCAGGTCACCCTGAACGGCGAGGTCGCCCGCGGCCAGGCGCGCGAGCGCGTCGTCGCCTTCCTGGACCTGGTGCGGGCACAGGCCCGAAAGAAGCTGCCGGCCGTCGTGGACAGCGAGAACACCGTCCCCACCGGGGCCGGCCTCGCCTCCTCCGCGAGCGGGTTCGCCGCCCTCGCCCTCGCCGCAGCCGCCGCCTACGGCCTCACCCTCGACGCCACCGCGCTCTCACGCCTGGCCCGGCGCGGATCCGGGTCGGCGTCCCGGTCGGTCTTCGGCAGCTTCGCACTGTGGCACGCGGGCCTTGCCACCGGCACCGCAACCGAGGCCGACCTCAGTTCCTACGCCGAGCCGGTGCCCGCCCCCGGCCTCGACCCCGCCCTGGTCATCGCCGTCGTCGACGCGGGCCCCAAGGCCGTCTCCAGCCGCGAGGCCATGCGGCGGACCGTGGACACCTCCCCGCTGTACGAGCCGTGGGCCCGCTCCAGCAAGGACGACCTGAAGGACATGCGCACGGCACTGGACCGAGGCGACCTGGCCGCGGTGGGGGAGATCGCCGAACGCAACGCGCTGGGCATGCACGCCACGATGCTGGCGGCACGCCCGGCCGTGCGCTACCTGGCACCGGCCACCCTCACCGTCCTGGACAGCGTGCTCCAGCTCAGAAGGGACGGCATCCCGGCCTACGCGACCATGGACGCCGGACCCAACGTCAAGGTGCTGTGCCGCCGCACCGACGCCCGCCAGGTGGCCGACACCGTGCGCAGCGCCATGACGGCCGGCTCGGTCCTCACCGCCCGGCCGGGCCCCGGCGCCCGCCTGTTGCCCCAGGACACCCGATGACCCCGCAACCGGCCCTCGTGCGGCGCGCGCCGGGCAAGCTGTTCGTCGCGGGCGAGTACGCGGTCGTCGACCCCGGCAACCCGGCGATCCTGGTCGCGGTCGACCGGTACGTCAGCGTCACCGTGTCCCCCCTGGCCGGCACCGGCGTCGAGATGTCCTCCGACCTCGGCCCCAGCAACGTGCGCTTCGCGTGGCAGGACGGCCGGCTCGCCGGCCACGCCGGCGACGAGCACAGCGCGCGCGCCGGCCTGGCCCACCTGACATCGGCCGTCGAGACCGTGGCCCGCCTCCTGGCCGAACACGGCCGTGCCCTGCCGGCGTTCGGCATCACGGTCGACAGCGCCCTGCACGAGAACGGCACCAAATACGGTCTGGGCTCCAGCGGCGCGGTGACCGTGGCGGCCGTGGCGGCCGTGGCAGCCTTCTGCGGCCTCACGCTGTCGCCCGAGGAGCGCTACCGGCTGGCCCTGCTCGCCACCGCGGCCATCGACCCCAAAGGCTCCGGCGGTGACCTCGCCGCCAGCACCTGGGGCGGCTGGATCGCCTACCGGGCACCCGACCGCACGGCCGTCCTCGACCTGGCCCGCCGCCAGGGCGTCACGCAGGCACTGCGCGCGCCCTGGCCGGGTTTCGAGGTGCGCCGGCTGCCGCCGCCCAAGGGCCTCGCCCTGGAGGTCGGCTGGACCGGAACCCCCGCCTCCACCCCGTCCCTGGTCTCCGGCCTCCAGCGGCGGACCTGGCGCGGCAGCGCCTCCCACCAACGGTTCGTGCAGAGGACCACCGACTGTGTGCGCGCCGCCGTCGCCGCACTCGAGCAAGGAGACCCGCGCAGCCTGCTGGACCAGATCCGGCGGGCGAAAGGGGAGCTGGCTCGACTGGACGACGAGGTCGGTCTGGGAATCTTCACCACCCGGCTGACGGCGCTGTGCGACGCCGCCGAAGCCGCCGGCGGCGCAGCCAAGCCCTCCGGGGCGGGCGGCGGCGACTGCGGCATCGCCCTGTTCGACGCCGAAGCGCAACGAGACATCGCCCACGTGCGGCAACGGTGGGCCACGGCCGGGGTGCGCCCCCTGCCGCTCGGTTCCGCCGCGGAAGGGAACGAAAAATGATCGGACAACGCAAGGACGACCACGTCCGGCTCGCCGTCGACCAGCAGCGGCAGCACAGCGGACACAACCAGTTCGACGAAGTGAGCTTCGTCCACCACGCCCTGGCCGGCATCGACCGCTCGGACGTCTCCCTGGCCACGGCCTTCGCCGGCATCACCTGGCCGGTGCCGCTGTACATCAACGCGATGACCGGCGGCAGCGAGAACACCGGCCTCATCAACCGGGACCTGGCCATCGCCGCCAGGGAGACCGGCGTACCCATCGCGTCGGGATCCATGAGCGCGTACTTCAAGGACCCCTCCTGCGCCGACACGTTCAGCGTGCTGCGCGAGCAGAACCCGGACGGGTTCGTCATCGCGAACATCAACGCGACGGCCTCGGTCGACAAGGCACAGCGGGGCATCGACCTGCTCAAGGCCGACGCCCTGCAGATCCACGTCAACACCGTGCAGGAAACGGTGATGCCGGAGGGGGACCGCTCGTTCGCGGCCTGGGCCGGGCAGATCGAGAAGATCGCGGCAGCCGTCGACGTCCCCGTGATCGTCAAGGAGGTCGGCTTCGGCCTGAGCCGGGAAACCGTGCGGCTGCTGAAGGACCTGGGCGTGACGGCGGCCGATCTCGGCGGCCGGGGCGGCACCGACTTCGCCCGCATCGAGAACGGCCGGCGCGAACTCGCCGACTACGCCTACCTGCACGGCTGGGGACAGTCCACCGTCGCCTGCCTCCTGGACACACAGGACGCCGGCATCCCCGTCCTCGCCTCCGGCGGCGTACGCCATCCCCTCGACGTCGCCCGCGCCCTGGCGCTGGGCGCCTCGGGTGTCGGCGCGTCCGGGGGATTCCTGCGCACCCTCCTCGACGGCGGCCTCTCGGCGCTGATCGCGCAGCTCTCGACCTGGCTGGACCAACTGGCGGCGCTGCAGACCATGCTCGGCGCACGCACCCCGGCCGACCTCGCCCACTGCGATCTGCTGATCCACGGCGACCTGCGGTCCTTCTGCACCGACCGGGGCATCGACACCCGGCCACTGGCCAGGCGCTCCGGCAGCCTCGGCACCTTCGACGCCCTCGACGAGATGACGGGAAGCACACGATGACCGAAGGGCACGCGATCGCCGGGGTCCCGATGCGCTGGGTGGGACCCCTGCGCATCTCGGGCAACGTCGCCACCACCGAGACCCACGTCCCCCTCGCCACCTACGAGTCGCCGCTGTGGCCCTCGGTGGGCCGCGGCGCGAAGGTCTCCATGCTCGCCGAACAGGGCATCGTCGCCACCCTCGTCGACGAGCGGATGACCCGCTCGGTACTCGTCGAGGCGGTCGACGCACAGACCGCGCTCACGGCCGCCCGCACCATCGACACCCACCTGGCAGAACTGCAGGAAGTGGTGCGCACCTGCAGCAGGTTCGCCGAACTGATCGGCATCCGGCACGAGATCAACGCCAACCTGCTGTTCATCCGCTTCGAGTTCTCCACCGGCGACGCCTCCGGGCACAACATGGCCACCCTCGCCTCCGATGTACTCCTGGGGCACCTGCTGGAGACGATCCCGGGCATCTCCTACGGATCGATCTCCGGGAACTACTGCACCGACAAGAAAGCGACCGCGGTCAACGGCATCCTCGGCCGCGGCAAGAACGTGGTCACCGAACTGCTCGTGCCGCAAGAGGTGGTGGCCGGCGTCCTGCACACGACGGCCGCCAAGATAGCCCAGCTCAACCTCCGCAAGAACATGCTCGGCACGCTCCTGGCCGGCGGAATCCGCTCGGCCAACGCCCACTTCGCGAACATGCTCCTCGGGTTCTACCTGGCCACCGGCCAGGACGCCGCCAACATCGTCGAAGGATCACAGGGCGTCGTCATGGCCGAGGACCGCGACGGCGACCTCTACTTCGCCTGCACCCTGCCCAACCTGATCGTGGGCACCGTCGGCAACGGCAAGGGCCTCGACTTCGTGGAGACCAACCTGACCCGGCTCGGCTGCCGGGCCGAACGCGACGTCGGCGAGAACGCACGCCGCCTCGCCGTCCTCGCCGCAGCCACCGTGCTGTGCGGCGAACTCTCCCTGCTCGCGGCCCAGACGAACCCGGGCGAACTCATGCGCGCACACGTCCAGCTGGAACGCGACCACACGACAGAAAAGGCTGGTGTTTAGGACATGGCCAACGGTCCCGCCGTAGGCATTCACGATCTGTCGTTCGCCACCACCGAGTTCGTCCTGGCGCACACGGCACTCGCCGAGCACAACGGCACCGAGATCGGCAAGTACCACGTGGGCATCGGCCAGCGCTCGATGAGCGTGCCCGCCGCCGACGAGGACATCGTGACCCTGGGCGCGGCGGCCGCCGCGCCCCTCGTCGCCCGGCACGGCAGCGACGGGATCCGTACGGTGATCTTCGCGACCGAGTCGTCGATCGACCAGGCGAAGTCGGCCGGTGTGTACGTGCACTCGCTGATCGGGCTGCCCTCGGCCGTCCGCGTCGTCGAACTCAAGCAGGCCTGCTACGGGGCGACGGCGGCCCTCCAGTTCGCCATCGGCCTGGTGCGCCGCGACCCCGCGCAGCGGGTCCTCGTGATCGCCAGCGACGTCTCCAAGTACGACCTGGACAGCCCGGGCGAGGCCACCCAGGGCGCCGCCGCCGTGGCCCTGCTCGTCGCCGCCGACCCCCAGCTGGTGCGCATCGAGGAGCCCTCCGGGGTGTTCACCGCCGACGTCATGGACTTCTGGCGGCCCAACTACCGCGAGGCCGCCCTGGTCGACGGGCAGGAGTCCATCACCGCCTACCTGCAGGCCGTGGAGGGCAGCTGGAAGGACTACACGGAACAAGGCGGCCGCTCCCTCGGCGAGTTCGCCGCGTTCTGCTACCACCAGCCCTTCACGAAAATGGCCTACAAGGCCCACCGCCACCTGCTCAACTACAACGGCCACGACACCGACGCGGCCGAGGTCACCCGGGCCATCGGGCACACCACGGCCTACAACAACGTCATCGGCAACAGCTACACCGCCTCGGTGTACCTCGCCCTCGCCTCGCTCCTGGACCACGCGGACGACCTGACCGGCCAGGCCATCGGCTTCCTCAGCTACGGCTCCGGCAGCGTCGCCGAGTTCTTCGCCGGGACCGTCGTAGCCGGCTACCGCGCACACCTGCGCACCCAGGCGCACCGCGAGGCCATCGACCGGCGCACCAGCCTCGACATCGCCCGCTACCGCGACCTGCACGAACGCTCCTTCCCCACCGACGGCGGCGACCACCCCACCCAGGCACAGACCACCGGACCCTTCCGGCTGGCCGCGCTGCGCGACCACAAGCGCATCTACGAGACCCGCTAGAGCCGGAGCCTCGCAAGCGCAGGCCCCTTCCACCACCACAACGCGGGCGGCGCACGCCGCCCCGCCGCGCAGGGGCCCCACCGCACTGAGCCGCCCGCGCCGCCCGCGCGCACCGTCCACCAAGCCCGCCCCGGCGGGGGGCGGCCCAGTCCAGATCCCCGCCGGCGCACCCGGAGGGAGCAAGCCATGGCCGTCCAATCCGCCGGCCGTTCGCACAGCCAGTCCACGACCACGTGAGGGGGAGGACAGGCGCATGACCGATATAGGGATCCTCGGTACGGGTGCCTTCGTGCCGGATCGAGTTGTCTCCAATGACGAGGCCGGCGCCCAGGCCGAGGTCGATGACGCCTGGATCACCCGCAAGACCCAGATCCGGGAACGCCGCTGGGCCGCCCCCGAGCAGGCCACCTCCGACCTGGCCGCGGCCGCGGGCCGCGCCGCACTGGAATCGGCCGGCATCACCGCCGGCCAGCTGTCCGTGATCGTGGTCGCCACCTCCACACCGGACCGGCCCCAGCCGCCCACCGCCGCCTACGTACAGCACCACCTCGGTGCGCTGGACGCGGCCGCCTTCGACGTCAACGCCGTGTGTTCCGGCGAGGTGTTCGCGCTCACCGCGGTCGAGGGCGTCCTCGCCCGGCGCGGCGGCCACGCACTGGTCATCGGCGCGGACGTGTACTCGCGCATCCTGAACCCGGCCGACCGCAGAACGGTCGTCCTGTTCGGAGACGGCGCCGGCGCACTGGTCCTGGGCACGAGCGGCCCGCGCTCGCGCATCCGGCACATCGCGCACCACACCTTCGGCGAACTGGCCCACCTGATCGAGGTGCCCGCAGGCGGCAGCCGGCTGCCCCTTGACCGGCACGCCCTCGACGCCGGCCTGCAGTACTTCACGATGGACGGCCGAGCGGTGCGCAGCTTCGTGGAGACGCGACTGCCGCAGCTGACCAAGCAGTTCCTGCACGAGGCCGGTGTCGTGCCCGACGACATCAGCCACTTCATCCCGCACCAGGCCAACGGCGTCATGCTCGACACCGTCTTCGCCGAACTCGGCCTCTCCCGGGCCCGCATGCACCTGACGCTGACGCACTACGGCAACACGGGCGCCGCCTCCATCCCGATCACCCTGGACGAGGCCGCCCGCACCGGCGCCCTGAACCGGGGCGACCTGATCCTCCTGGCCGGCTTCGGCGGCGGCATGGCGGCGGGTTTCGCACTGGTCGAGTGTTGACTGCTCTCCTCCCTGGAGGGAGGTGATTCCTGGCTCAGGCTGCCTGTTGAGGCGGCGCCTCAGCGGGTCTTACGCCCTCGACACCAGCCGGGTTCAGACCTGCCCGGACGAGCATCACGCGGGCGGAGTTCTTGTCCCTGGGGGACACGGCTCCGCACGCGGTGCAGGCATACATCCTCTCCGAGAGAGGCAGTGCGTGCTTGGTTCTCGCTCCGCACGTTGCGCAGTCCGTCGTGGTGTGCGCGGGATGGATCAGGTGCACGGTCCGGCCGTGCTTGCGGGCCATCTCGACCAGTGCCCGCTTCGCGGCGCCGATCGCGGCGTCTGCCGCTTTGCGGGCCATGGTCGTCTTCGCGAGGAACTTCGGTCTGAAGTCCTCCACCGCGAGAGCATCGTGGTCGCGTACCACTTTCTTGGCCCACTTGCGGGCGCCGTCTTGGCGTTGCCGGGCCACCTTGGCATGCAGCTTCGCTGTCTGCCGCTTCGCTGCCCGGTAACCGTTCGAGGCGGCCTGTCCCCGCGCCGGTCGGCGCCGGGCCATCATCCGCTGATAGCGAGCGAGCTTCTGAGCGGCCGTGCGCCCGTGCTGTCGGTGAGGAAGGTCGTGGTCGTCGCTGGTGGTGGTGGCGGTCTCGCGTACGCCCCAGTCGATCCCGATCACACGCCCGGTCGATGCCAGGGGCTCGATGGGCGCGGGAACGACGAACGAGGCGTACCACGCACCTGTGGCGTCCTGGTACACGCGCACGCTGGACGGATCCGCGGGCAGTGCCCGCGACCACACCACCCGCAGCACGATCTGGCCGGCGAGGTGCAGACGGCCGTCCTTGAGACGGAAGCCGCGCCGCGTGTAGTTCAGGGACGGCCGCACCTCCCGCTTCTTCTTCCAACGCGGCATCCCCGCCCGCCGGTGCTGCCGCACCCGATCCTTGATGTCCATCAACGCCTTCGCGCGGGACTTGCCGAAATCCCGTACGAGCTGCTGCTGAGGAACACTCGACCCAGCAGCCAGCCACGGGGTTGTGCGCCGGGCCTGGGTCAGCATCCGGTCCAGCGCAGCCGGACC
>NZ_JBEXYL010000137.1:0-15908 GCF_040630895.1 Streptomyces sp. NPDC005728 | reverse complement strand
GGTGGTGTGGTCCAAGGGTGCCTGCGGAGACGAGAACGAGGGTGTCCAAGATCGTTTTGTGACGAACGACGTGGACACCCTCGCGACAGCACTCTATGCGACGACCGACGACATGCTGAAGGAGCATCCCGGCCTGCGCCGTGGCGCCCGCCGGTCGGCATTACGCCCCGCCTGAGCGATGCCGAACTGGTCACCCTCGCCACGATGCGGGCCGTACTCGGCTGCACCTCCGAGGCCAAATGGCTCCGCCATGCCCGTGCCCACCTGCGCCACCTATTCCCTACCTGCCCCAGCAGCCCGGCTACAACAAGCGGCTGCGCAAGGCCGCCGGTCTGATGCGTAGCGTCAACCGGATCCTGGCCACCACCACCTCGGTGTGGAGCGACGACGTATGGGTCGTGGACTCCACCCCGGTGGAATGCGGCCGCTCCCGCGAGACCGTCAAACGCTCCGACCTGGCAGGTTGGGCCGAATACGGCTACTGCGCCAGCCACAGCCGCTTCTTCTGGGGCCTGCGCCTGCACCTGGTCTGCACCCTTCAGGGCCTGCCCATCGCCTTCGCCCTGACCGGGGCCAAGGCCGACGAACGCGAGCCCCTCCTTGACCTCCTGGCAGCCGAATGCGAGCTTCTGCGAGAGCGCCCCCGACAGACTCTCATCGGCGACAAGAACTACTTCGGCGGTGGTTTCGAACGCGAACTGTCCGAGCATGGAGTCCAGTTGCTGCGGCCTGCCCGTAAAGGTGAACGGGAACGGCCTGGCGCAGCCCTGTTCAAGGCGCTGCGACAGGTCATCGAATCAATCAACGAGACCTTCAAGGGACAGCTTGACCTCGAACGGCACCGAGGGTGCACACCCGGAGGTGTCATAGCCCGCGTCATGCAACGCATCCTCGCGCTGACCGCCGCGATCTGGCACAACGACGCCACCGGACAGACCGTTCTACGCTCACTGATCGCCTACGATCACTGACCCCTTGGAATAGATCACCTAGGCCGTTTCCTGCGGATCACCTTGCGGGCGGTGACGGTCACGAGGCGCGGGCGGGGGCGTGGTCACAGCAGGGGCGCCTCGGTGTGGTCGTGGATGAGAGGTGCGGCCGGGCGCGCGGGGCGGGAGGGGGGTCCAAAACCATCGCGCGGCCTGGCCGGACCGGTCGCTCACGGCACACGGAAGGGGGTCTGTGCGGGGGCGTGAACGGCTGGACCGACTCTCGTCAGGAGGAGCGTGGGGCCGACGCCCCCGCGGAGAGAGCGTCCACCGCCCCTCAGCCCCCGAACCGGCCGAGGGGCTCGGCGGCTAGTGTTCGCCCTGCTCCAGGCGTTCGGCATTGAAGGGGAGAGTGGCGCGCAGATGGTCCCGCAGCTGCAGTGCCTCGTCCAGCGGGGCGCGGAACGCTGCCGGGCTCCGGGCGGCCAGAGTGCCGTAGATCTCAACAGCCTCCTCCGCCGCGGCCAGCGCGTCCTGCAGGCCGTGCCGCCGACTGATCCGCGCCCGCACCGTGTTCATCAGCAGATCCGCAAGAGCGGGCTGGTGGGCGGCGGGGTCTTCCCGGGCGAGCCGCCGCTGCAGGTCGACGGCCTCCCGCAGGTGGCCCTCGGCCAGCTGCCAGTGGTCCGACCGCGCCAGCGGGAGCCCGAGTCCCTGGACCAGTCCCATGACGAGCGTCGGGTGGTGGGCGGCCGGGTCCCCCTGGGCGAGCCGCCGCAGGATGGCGACCGCCTCCTCCCCCCTGGCGAGGACGTCCTCATGCCGGTTCAGCTCGGCCAGTGGCAGCGTGAGCTTGATGAGGGAGAGGGCCAGTAGCTGATCGGCCTCAGGGTGGCTGAGGCGCCGCCAGAGTGCCACGACCTCTTCGTAGGTGCGGACCGTCTCTTTGTGCCGGCCGGTCGCCGTCAGCAGTCGGCCGAGCATTTCCAGGGCTACCGCCAGATCGAACTCGTATCCCTCGTCGGCCTGCGCCAGGCACCGCCAGGCGTTGACCTCCTGCTCACCGGCCTCGACGGCCCGGTCAAGACGACTCAGCGCCGCCAGGGGCCGCCCGAGGCTTCTGAGTGAGAGCGCCAGGCGGAGTCGGTGGGCCGCCGGGGCGGCCTGGGAGAGCCGCTGAAGGATGGCGACGGCCTGTGTTCCCTGTGCGATCGCCTCCTCGTGCCGCCCCACCCCGCTCAGCGCGTCGCAGAGGATCACCAGTGCCGCCGCCAGGTTCGGCTCATGCACGGCCGGATCGGTCCTCGCCAAGGACTGCCGGATGGCGACGGCCTCCCGCGCCGCGGAGAGGGACGGCGCCCGCAGTCCCACCCCGCCGTACTCGCGCCCGAGGTTGGTGAGGGCATCGGCCAGGATCGGCAGGCCCGCGACGGGGCCGTCCTCGGCTACCTCGCGGGCCAGATCGACCGCCTCCCGCAGGCACTCCACTGATGCGACCGGATCGTCCCGCCGAGCATGCCCGTTCCCCAGGTTCACCAACGCGATGGCGAGTTTGCGGCGGTACACCACGGGACTGGCCGGGCCCAGCCGGCGGTACAGTCCGACGGCTTCCCGGGCGGCAGCCACGCACTCCTCGATCCGGCTTGTTGCCGACAGGGTGAGGCTGAGATTCAGTAACGAGTCCGCGAGATCCGGCAGATGGTTCTCGAAGCCGCGCTCGACCAGTTCCCGAAACAGCCCGACGGCCTCCTCGGAATGGGGGACGGCCTTGTGGGGGGACCCGGACTTGCCGAGCCAGATACCCAGATTCATCACCGACCGAGCGAGCAACGGCAGATGGGCGGCCCGTCTTGTGGCGGCGAGTTCCCGGGACATGTCGACGGACGCGCCGCAGTACCGTACGGCTTCCTGCAGATGACCCGACTCGCCGAAACCGTCACCGAGGTGCAGCAAGGCGTTAGCCAACGGAGGGCCCCAGGCTTCCGGGTTGTCCTCGGCACCGGCGCGCAGAAAGCCGACCGCCTTCTCACCTGCCCGCAGAGCCTCCTGGTGACGGCCTTCGCCGCGCAGGGCGATCGCCAGGCCGTCGAGTGCGTTCGCCAGGTTGTCGAGGTGCGCCTCGGGTGCCTGCTCCACCAACTTCTCGTAGAGGGACACCGCTTCGGACTCTGCGGCCAGGGCCTCGCGGTACCGGTCGACCCTGGACAGCTGGCTCCCCAGATTGTGCAGCATTCCGGCCAGGTCGGGGCGGAAGTCCGCAGGATTCACCTCGGCCGTGTACCGGGTGATCCGGACCGCGCTCTGCAGCAGCTGAAGACCTTCGGCGATGCGGCCCTGCTGGTCGAGCCGCAGAGACAGGGTGGTGAAGGCGACCGCGAGATTGGCGATCTTCTCGGGATGGCCCTGGGCGACGACCTTGGTGAAAAGCACTACGGCCGCCTCTGCCGATTCCAGCGCGGCCGGGTGGCCTCCGGTGAAATGCAGCTCGTTGCTCAGGCCGTTCAGCGCCCACGCGAGATCGGCCACCGCTTCCACGTCGCCGCTGCCTGCCAGCTCGCGGTGGAGCTGCACCGCCTCCTCGGTCGCATTCAGGGCCTCCTCGTGCCGACCCGAGTGGGACAGCCGCCCGGCTTTCTTCGCGTACAGGGCGGCCTTGACGGCAGGATCGGAGGTGGACTCGATCCGCTCGGTGCAGAAGCGCTCGGTGATGTCGGCGATCCCCACGTCGAGGTCGGGATCCCGCCAGGGAGCGGCCTCCTCGATGGCCTCCAGCGCTTCGAGGGGAAGCTGCTTGATACGGGCCAGGGTGGCCAGGGCGGCGTTGCCCGCGCGGAGCATGAGGCCGGGGTGCTCGGTGGCCAGGGGGGCGAGTTCGCCAGCAGCGAGATGGGGCCAGCGGGCGGCGGCGTTGATCAGCTGGGTGAGGACGTGCCGGCTCCACTCCGGAGCCGGGGAGTCGGCAGGGGCGTGCGCGGCGACACCGAGGAGACGAGCCGCCGCCTGCTCGGCCCAGGGGGTCGCCAGATGGCTGCCGGCGGGCCCGGGCGTGCTGAGGGCGACGAAGTCCTCACCGAGGCGGTCGGGGCAGAGCGGTTCCAGGTACGTCCTCGGATCTTCAGCCGGATAACAGGCGGCGTGTTCCCGCAGCACCTGCGGATGCAACGCGGCATTCTCCACCTCGGCGGACTTCAGGGCGGCGATCGCTGCCCGGTAGCCCCTGGGCCCGGTGAGGGTCGCGGTGTACACGGCCTGGGCCATGACCTCCGCCGGTGCGGCGCAGGCGGGCTTGCGCTGCTCCAGCTTCGACCAGTGGCCGCGCTCACGCTCCAGCAGGTACGCCGACAGCGCGCCCGGCTCCCGTGGCGGTTCGTCACCGCGGATACGGGCGTCCACCGCCACCAGTGCGGCCATGTGGACGGTCAGCGTCAGTCCGTAGGCCGCATGGGCCAGATCCCCGGGCACCGCAAGGGACTCGGCGTCCTCCGCGGGCAGCCCGAGAGCGTCGGCGAAGCGTTCGCGGGCGACTGTGAAGGTCTGGAGCCGGGCGTCGATGTCTCCGTCGGGAAGCGGCCGCAACGGGTACTCGGTGAGCGCAAAGCCCCATTTCCGCAGGTCGTCGAGCAGATAGGACCACCAGCTCGTTGATCGGGCGATGAGGAGCACCCGGAGCGTTTCCCCGCGCTGGTCGGCCAGTCTCTCCAGCAGCAGCTCCAGCTCCCGGGCGGGCCAGCGTTCGGCGTAGTCGACCACCACCAGCGCGCGGCGGGCCGGCGCCGACCGCCTGCCGCGGCCGGTATCGGCCGCGGCCTGGTCCGCCCGGACGGCCTGCCACACCTTCCAACCCAGCTCGGCGGTACGGCGGGCCAGTTCGGTGGCCAGCCGGGTCTTGCCCTGCCCGCCGAAGCCGTGCAGCAACGCGACCGAGGCGGCGATCGGCCGGCCGTCCTGCGCGGTGCCGTCCCGCCAGCCGGCCAGCGCGGCCAGGTCGTCCGCCCGGCCGGTGAACGGCACCACCTCATGGCGGGCCAGCAGCAGCTGACTCGGCTGTCCGCGCAGATCCGCCGCCAGCGGCTGCGCATCCTTCGGTGGGAAAGGCCGGAGGCCCGCGGGGTCTTTGGTCTCCGCTTCCCGGACCAGCTGCCACACCTGCTCGAGAGCAGCATGCCGGCTCTTCCACAACTTGTCGTCGAAGAGCTGCGGAACCGGCTGGGATTTGGCGATCGCCCTGCACGTCCTGACGAAGAGATCGACCAGGTCCCATTCCGGCGGTTCCATGAACTCGGCCCTAAGAAGGACGCTCACCGTGGAGGGGTGCAGTTTCGTTCTACGGTTGCTCTGCTCCTCGCCCCGCTTTACCAGTACCGCCAATGAAGGACTGTTCGCCGCGCGGTGCACTTCCGCGAGGCAGTACGCGAAATGCTTGCGGGCTTCGTCCCATACCGTCATGTCGGCCACCCCCCAATGAGCCCGTTCAGAATCGTCCCGAGCGGCGCGCAGCCGCCCTTCGTGTGACCAGGCTGGATTGCTCGTGTTGTACCGGATCGTCCGGCTGAGCCCGCTGCAAGTGCCGTCTCCTGGATCGTCTTCTCGTCGGCCGACACCACCCATCCGTGTCCAGCCGGAAGGAGAACGATGAGCAGGCCCCGTACCCGCCGGCCCCGCCGGGGACAGACGCCCTGGGCGAAGACCGTGCTCGGTGCCGCTGTCAGTGGCACCGCCCGTGCCGTGGTCACCTGGCTGCTCGACCACTTCTCACGCTGAGGTCCTGCAGCCACCGAGCCCGCCGACGCTCCGCTCGTGACGGGGGCGTCGGCGGCTCCCTACCGCCCGCCGGGCCTGCTTCGGCCCGGAACGCACGAGTGTGTCCACCCCTCCATGACAGCACAGCGGCAACCGCGTAGGGGCAGAACGGCAGAGCCCGGCGCGACCCCGCCCTCGGCTGCCAAGACCGACCCCGGCAGCATGGCTGACACGCCGATCGGCTCCAGTCCTCTGGCCGGCATGACAGTGGTCGTCACCGGCGCCATGGCAGGAAACCTGCAACGGCTCACCCGCAACGAGATGAACGAACGAACTTATCGAACGGGCCGGAGGACGCTCATCCTCCAGCGTCTCGAAGAAGACCAGCCTCGTCGTCGCCGGCGAAGGCACTGGTTCCAAGCGGGCCAAGACCGAACAGCTCGGTACCGCCTCACCACCCCGGACGAGTTCGCCACCCTTGTTGCCAACCTTCTCACCCAGTGGCGCAACGTCGGCATGTTTGCCGCGATAATGGAGGGGATGATCGGCGAGGCCGCGCGGCGCGGCCAGGCCGACATCTCCCTGGTCAGCGTGCTCCACGGTAGCCCGCGCCCATCACGACGCGGGCGGGATGCCGTCACGAGCGACGGCGAGTTCTTCAACCGGGAGTTCATCACCGAAGGCGAGGCGTTTCGGTATCGGCGGCTTCAGCAGCGCCTCGCCCGGCACAAGCGCGGCAGCACCAACCGGCACAAGACCATCACGGCCATGGGCCGGATCATGTCCCGCGTCACGGACCGGCGCGGCGAATTCTGCGCCCAGGCCGCCGCGCACCCCGCGCAGATGAACGCCCTGATCGCCCTCGAAGACCTACGGATCAAGAACATGCCCGCCTCGGCTGCCGGCACTCTGAACGAGCCGGGCCGACGGGTCGCACAGAAGCGGGGCCCGAACCAGGACTTCGGCGTAGTCGGATGGTATCCGGTTCATGACGATCCATCGGGTGGGAAGCCCTGGGAGTAGGACAGTGTCGGTGTGTGGTCTCAGCCCCGGATCCCGAACTGGAGAAGAGGTACCACCCGTCACGAACGGGGACGTGCATCTGCTGGCTCCGCTGGCCCCGACTTTACGTCGTGATCGAAGGCGTCCGGTAGGAGGTCGAAGCCGCCATGGCCGACAGTCCGGTCTGCGCGCTGTCCCGCGCCTGGTGCGCTGGCTATGTGAGACATCCCTCTCCCGTCGTCGTGGCGCTGGTGGCCTGGGAAGGTTGACCATGTGGTCATGACCTCCTCGCCCCGCCCGCCGCACGTCGGTGGCCGACCGGATCCGATAGGCGGGACTACCGCGCTCGGTGGAGAGTCCGCTCCCGCCCGCGGGTACCTGCTGGACAACGCGCGCGCCGAGGCGGGCGAGCGATTCGTTTGGCTGGCCGAGCTGTTCGACGGTGTGACGCGCGGGCACTTCGATCGACTGGGGGTCAGGGCTGGCTCGCGCTGCTGGGAAGTGGGGGCCGGTGGCCCCAGTATCCCGGAGGCGCTCGCGACGGCCGTCGGTCCGACCGGGCACGTGCTGGCCACGGACATCGACCCGTCGTGGCTGAAGGCAGGCGACGGGTACGAGGTGCGCCAGCACGACGTCGCCGCTGATCCGCCCCCGGGGACGTTCGATCTGGTGCACGCCCGGCTCGTTCTGGTCCATGTGCCCGACCGGGCTCGCGCGTTGGCCACGATGGCGGCAGCGCTACGGCCCGGCGGCTGGCTGCTGGTCGAGGACGCCGATACCGCTCTGCAGCCACTGGCATGCCTGGACGACAGCGGCCCTGCGCAGCGGCGGGCCAACCGGCTGCGCGACGCGGTCCGGGAGCTGCTGACGCGCCGCGGCGCGGACCTGCGCTACGGCCGGACACTGCCGCGGGCATTGCGTGAGGCCGGCTTGGTAGATGTCGCCGCGGCGGGCTCTTTCCCGGTCGGAGGGCTGGCCTGCGACCGGCTGGAGGCGGCGACCATCCGGCACGTGCGCGGCGAGCTGCTCGCGGCCGGCCTGGCCGACGACGTCGAGATCGACGCGCACCTGGCCGCCATCCAGGCGGGCAAACTCGACCTGACACTCGCGCCGCTGATCTCGGCCTGGGGACGCCGTCCAGCCGAGCACCCTCCGGCACTCGGTTAGAGCCTGTCCGGTGGGTCAGCAGGGCCCCCTTGCCTGCCTTCTAGGCTGGCGCCATGAACAACGAGCTCGCTCACGAGGGAAGCGCCTTCATCAACTTTCGACGCTACGTCTCGGATCCGAAGGAGCACGGGTTTCGGTGGGTCGACATCAGGGAGCTCCGCTTCTCTGTGCAGTCCGTGCACGATAGAGGGCTGCTTGCTGCACTGATTGGGCACGAGCAGTTCCGGGACGACTATGCAGGTGGTGGAGTGCTGCCGGAGGGGCCCCGGCACGGTCCGTATTGGCTGCGGTTGATCACTCCCGACCTCTACGAGCCCATCAGCCAGGAGAAGGCCGTGCAGATCCTGCGGGAGTGGGTGGATCCGCTCTGGGACGTGCCCACCGAGCTGGAGACAGATCTGCAGCGGGAGGTGTTCGACCGCCTGGCTACAGCCGATGGCATCTACTACCTCAGCGAGCTCGGTGATGAGGCGATTCATGACTGGGGACGTGTGCACGGCTACTTCCACGAGTTCGTGCTCATCGACCGCGCGGCTGGGCAGATCGCCCTCGTCGTCGCGGCCGACGACTGAGCCAACCACCGGGGCATCCGCTGCGGTGGCTGAGATCAGTAGCGGAGCCACAGTCGAATCGCGGCAACAGTGACCGTGCCGTGGAAGACGTAGGCCCTCTTGTCGTAGCGAGTCGCGACGGCTCTGGAGCCCTTGAGCGCGTTGAAGCAACGCTCGACTTCGTTCCTCCTTTTGTAAGTAGTGTTGTCGAAGCCGGTCGGTCGCCCGCCGTGGCTACCGCGCCGTTGACGGTTGACCTTCTGATTCTTCGGCTCGGGGATGGTGTGCTTGATCTGGCGTCGACGCAGGTAGCGGCGGTTCCGGCGGGAGCTGTACGCCTTATCGCCACACACGTGGTCCAGTCGCGTCCGCGGGTGACCGCCAGCTGGGCGCGGGACACGAACACGATCCAGAATCTTGATCAACTGCGGCGCGTCACCCCACTGTCCGGGAGTGATCAGCACGGCCACTGGGCGGCAGCTGCCGTCACTCGGCAGATGAATCTTCGTCGTGAGACCACCCCGTGAACGGCCGAGCGCCTCATCGGGGCGATGGTCGGCCGGACGACGCCGGCGCCCCAGTACACGGGCAGGTGGTGATGAGCCCCGGCCGCATGCTGATGAGCGCGGCAGACACCGCGTACACGTCGCAGCGTTGCCACGCCTGCGGGTTCGTCACCGAAGACAACCGAGAGAGCCAATCGGTCTTCGTGTGCAAGAACCCTGGGTGCGGCAACACCGATCATGCCGACGTGAACGCGGCGAAGAACATCAAGACGGCCGGGCAGGCCGCCTCAGCCTGTGGAGACCTCGACACCAGCCGGTCCGTGCAGCAGGAACCCGGAATGGGCAACCGGCCTGCACCCCGCATAGGGGGAATCCCCGGGCTTCAACCCGGGGAGGAAGTCAATTCGTCCAGTAGGCAGCGCAGGAGGCAGAACCACACCCCGGCGTGCACGCTGCGGCCCAGGAAGGTGGCCCGTCCGGTGATGAGTCCTTCGTAGGTGTAGCGGTCCACGTTGGCCAGCGGTTCCTCCAGCAGCGTCGGGCGCGGTCCGTCGCGGCCGGAGGCAACCGACGACGCGACCTTGGGGCCGTCCTCCAGGCTGCATCCGTGCTTGACGCAGCTGGTCATCAGTGGCAGCCGCCATACCAGGGCACGCTTCTACGTGCACGACTTCGAGCCCTCGCTGGCGCAGTTTCTTGGCAGTTCGGCCGGGCTGTCTCCGGCCACGGTGACCCGCCTGGCTCACCAGCGGGCCGGCCGGGCGCGCCGCGTGCTTGACCGCGACCTCGCGGACGTCGACTGCGTGTACGTGTGAGCCGACGGCATCCATCTCGGCGTCGGTCTGACAGAGGTCAAGGCCTGCGCATCCGTCGGTGTCCATATGCGCGTACGGGGCCAAGCGACTGGTCGCGCTCGAGGACGGCTACCGCGAGTCGGGCGGGTTCAGGTGCTCGCCCAACCCCGAGCGGTTGTGCCGGGCGACTGTTCTGCAGGGAGGGCGTCAAGGGTCTTGTTGGTCAGGGCTATGCTCCGTCGGCGAGTTGCGTGACGGCGCGCGCCAAGACTGGGTCGCAGTCAGCCAGCAGGTGGGGCCGGGACCCTGACCGAAGCGTTGGTCGCCCCGCGGTTGGTCGGCAGAACGACGCCTACGCGTATCAGCGTGGGAAGACGACCATCAGTAGTCGGAAGAGTTCGGCGCGCTCTTCGTCGGACAGCTGGTCCAGCCCGGTCTGCGTCTGATCCATCTGCTCGCGGATCGTGTCGATCGCCTTCTCGCCCGCCTCGGTGAGGGCGACGTTCTTCACGCGGCGGTCGGTGGTGCTGACCTCACGGCGGACGAGGTCGCGCTTTTCGAGCCGGTCGATGATCCCGGTCATGTTCGACGCGTCGCAGGCGAGGGTGTGCGCGAGTGAGCGCATCGAGGCCGGCGCGCGGCGCAGCACCGTGAGGGTCTTCGCCTGGCTGGAGGTAAGGCCCGTGTCGGCGGCGGCTGCCGTGAAGTCCGCGTAGTGCGTACTGACCGAATGGGCGAGCAGGTCGATGAGCTGAGCCTTGGACGGGATGGGCGGCATGCGTCGAGGGTAGCGCGAAAAGCTTGAACCTCCCAACCTTTGACTTCCACCAGCTCTTATTGTTTGATGTCCTAAAGCATCGAGTACCTCAATGGTTTGGTTCCTCGATCATAGACGTATCCCTCCTTTGGCAACCTTTCATCGGAAAGAAGACCGTGAAGTCCTCCCTTGCCACCGCGCCGGAGCGCCGCACCGGCAGCCTCAGCCTCGTACTGGTGCTTGGCCTCGCCGCCATGGTTGTGTCGATGATGCAGACCCTGGTCATCCCGATCCTGGGCATCATCCAGAACGACCTCGGCGCCACCACGGCCCAGGTCAGCTGGGTCACCACCGCCACGCTCCTGTCGGCCGCGGTCTTCACGCCGCTCCTGGGCCGCCTCGGCGACCAGCACGGCACCAAGCCGACGCTGCTCGGCGTGCTGGTGGTGATGGTCGCCGGATCCGTGCTCGCCGCGACCACCAGTTCCATGCTGTGGCTAATCGTGGCCCGCGTCATGCAGGGCGCCGCCACCGCGATCTTCCCGCTCGCGCTGTCCGTGCTGCGCGCAGAGGTGGAGCCCGCGCGGCTGCCCGGCGCCATGGCCCTGGTCAGCGGAACGCTTGGGTTCGGCAGCGGCCTCGCCCTGGTGAGCGCCGGACTCCTCTCCCAGGGCGCCGACCCCGACTACCACCAGGTCTTCTGGCTGGCCGCGGCACTGGCCACCGCCGCCCTGATCGCCGTTGCGGTCGCCGTACCCGCGCCCCGCACCCGGACGGGCGGGCGCACCGACTGGCTCGGCGCCGCCGGCCTCGCCCTGGTGCTCGTCCTGCTCCTGCTGCCCATCTCGCAGGGCCACACCTGGGGCTGGACCTCGGCCCGCACACTCGCCCTCTTCACCGGCGCCGCCGTCATGACCGTCATCTGGGTCCTCGTCGAACGCACGGTCCGCGACCCCCTGGTCGACATGAAGATGTTCGTCCACCGCCCGGTGCTCTTCACCAACATCGCCGGACTGCTCGTCGGGTTCGCCATGTTTGCGCAGTTCATCGGCGTCTCCTACCTCGTGCAGACACCCGCTGAGATCGCCGGCTACGGCTTCGGCGCCTCCGTCCTGCGCGCCTCCGTCGCCTACCTGCTGCCCTCCGCCCTCGTCTCGCTCCTCGCCGCCCAGTTCGGAGGCGTTCTGGTCCGCCGCATCGGCGCGCGTCTCACTCTCGCCGCCGGTGCCGCCTTCGGCGTCATCGGGTTTGCCTGGCTGACCCTCGCCCATGACACCACCGCGTCGGTGATCCTGGCCGGCATGGTCGTCGGCGTTGCCATCAGCTTCGGCTATGCCGCGATGCCCGCCCTGATCGTGGCCGGCGTTCCGCACCACCAGACCGGCATAGCCAACGGCATCAACTCCATCTCTCGCTCCACAGGCAGCGCGATCGGCAGCGCGGTCATCACCTCGCTGCTCGCCTCCAAGACGCTCGACAACCTGCCCCCCGGCGTTCCCGCGCTGCCCGCCGAGAGCCAGTACACCCTGAGCTTCGCCCTCGCCGGAATGGCGTTCGTGCTGGTCATCGGCGTGGCCATGGTCGGCTTGGCGATCCGCCGCAGCTCCCCCTCGCCCGCCACCAGCACGACCGCCCCGTCGGGCGACGGCGAAACCACGCCCGAACGCACGGCGGTCACTGTCTGACCGCACCACCTGCACGGCGGCGACTTCCTTCCCTCGGTGCCGGCAGGCCTTCCCTCCATACCGAACAGGACCCGACTGTGACTGACGCCAAGGCAGCCTTCACCCTCGATGACACCTTCACGGCCGCCGAAGCCACCGCGCTGGTGGGGCGGCTGCGCGCCACCTTCCGCACCGGCCGCACCAAGCCCCTGGCCTGGCGCCGGCAGCAGCTGACCCGGCTGCGCGACCTGCTCACCGACAACCGCGCGGCGATAGCCGACGCCCTGCACGCGGACCTGCGCAAGAGCCGCGCCGAGGCCGACGCCATGGAGATCGACCTCACGATCGTCGAGATCGACGACTACCTGGAGCACCTGGAGGAGTGGACCGCCCCGCAGCCCGCCCCCGTGAGCGTGCCCGGTATCCCTGGCAGCACCGCCCGCACCGTCTTCGACCCCCTGGGTGTCGCCCTGGTGATCGCGGCGTGGAACTACCCGATCAATCTGCTGCTTGTGCCCGTAGCGGGCGCGCTCGCCGCCGGGAACGCGGTCGTCATCAAGCCCGCCAACTACGCCGCCCACACCTCGGCACTGCTGGCCGAGCTGCTGCCCGCCTATCTCGACACCGACGCGACCGCGGTCGTCGAGGGCGGCGCGCCGGAGACCACCGTGCTGCTGGAGCAGCACTTCGACCACATCTTCTACACCGGCAACGGCACGGTCGGCCGCATCGTGATGACCGCCGCCGCCAAGAGCCTCACCCCCGTCGTCCTCGAGCTCGGCGGCAAGTCACCGGTGTTCGTCGACCGGGACGCCGACATCACCACGGTCGCGCAGCGGCTGGCGCAGACGAAGTTCGCCAACGCCGGACAGACCTGCGTCGCCCCCGACTACGTCCTGACCGACCCGGACACCGCGACCGAACTGCAGGCCGCACTCGCCGTCGCGATCAAGGGGCTGTTCGGTGAGGACCCGCAGACCTCCGACGCCTACGGACGGGTCATCAACGAGCGGCACTTCGACCGGCTCTCCAAGCTGCTGGCCTCGGGCCGTACGGTCACCGGCGGGCAGACCGACCGCGCGGACAAGTACATCGCCCCGACCGTGCTGGCCGATGTCCGGCCCGACGAGCCCGTGATGCAGGAGGAGATCTTCGGTCCCATCCTGCCGATCCTGACCGTGGCGGACCTTAACGAGGCGATCGCGTTCATCACCGCACGCGACAAGCCGCTCGCCCTGTACGCCTTCACCGAGAACAACACCACCAAGCGCCGCCTCGCCGCCGAGACCTCCTCGGGCGGCCTCAACTTCGGCCTGCCCATGCACCACCTCGCCATGCCGACCCTCCCCTTCGGCGGCGTCGGCGAGAGCGGCATGGGCAACTACCACGGCCGCTACTCCATCGAGACCTTCAGCCACCGCAAGGCCGTCCTCGACGTCCCGCTGAGCTGAACCGCCCCCGGCTCCGGGCGGCGATACGCAAGTCCACCCGGGGGCCTCACGCGCGCCGCCGTCCGGCACCCTTCGGAAGAAGGCACCCCCTATGTGCGAGTTCGAGGGTGGTGCCGGCCGGCCATCGGCGTCTCCACGTTCACCCACCGCACCCTGACCCGGCTGCCCGACCAGACCGGTAGCACGCCCGTCCTCAACCAAATCGAGCTGAATTCGTACTTCCCTCAGGTCGAGAGCATGACGGCTGCCTCCGAACTGACCTCCCAGGACTCTGCCCAAGTGGCCAGCGACCTCGAACGCCATAGCAAGGAGCACAAACGCATCATGGACGACACGCTGCTGGAGCGGCTCGGCGCCGGCAAGTACCTGCTGGTCACCAGCTACCGCAAGAACGGCACCCCGGTCGCGACCCCGGTGTGGGTGGTGCGCGACGGTGACACGCTGGGCGTGCAGTCCCAGGCCGACTCCTGGAAGGTCAAGCGGATCCGGGCACGCGGCGACATCCTCGTCGGCCCCTGCGACCTGCGCGGCAACCCGACGGGCGACCAGGTCCCGGCCACCGCCGAGATCGCCGACGCGGCCACCAGCGCCCGCTACCGCTCACTCGTCGCCCGCAAGTACGGCATCATCGGCCGCCTCATGATCCTCAACAGCCGACTGCGCCGGGGAGGGGACAGGACGCTGGGCATCCGTGTGCGGCTCGCCCTGTAGTAGGCGACGTATCGTCGTACTCGGGCACGTCCTCGTTGCGAAGGGCGAAGTCATCTGGGAGGCCATGCAGGGCCTGCTCGGGTGGGTCAGTCCCAGGATCCTCATGCAGGCGAGCACGCGCCGGACGTTGCGCGCCTCCCAGCATCGGTCCAGGGTCGATATCTCCCTTTGGAGCTGGAGGAAGAGGACGATGTCGTCCCTCCCCAGCACGCGCGCATCGCACCCCTCGTCGTCGCGGTTCAGGCACAGGCTCTTCGAGAGCATGGCGATCGAGTTGATCCGGCGCTGAACGGGCGGAAGGGGTTTTCCCCGCCGACGGGGAAGATCGTCGATCGCCCACTGCGGGGTGGCCATTCGCAGCCACTGCTGAGAGATGTTCCTGAAATGAAGGAAGCCCTTGCTCAGCCCGAACGGGCCCCGTCCCGGGTGTGTTTGTGCCGTTCGGTCTCGGGCGACAGGCCGAAGCGGGCCGGCGGTCACTGTCACCGCTGTTCTGGACGTACGTGAGCCCTTACGGCCGGTTCGAACTGGCCATGAACCGTCGCCTCGGCCTGGACCTTACCGCCCGCGCCGCGCACCCCCGAGGGCGAACCGGCTGCCGCCCCGGCGTAACGGGCTGGCTCAGCCGGTGCCGTGGACGACGTTGGCGTTCTGCACGATCGTCATCTTGTGGGGGACCGGGCCCCGCGACGGAAACTCGGATGCGGGTGCCGCACGGCCACCCTAGGCTGCGCTTGCGGGGAGGGCGAGGCGCAGTTATCGGCCGTCAGTGAATCGGAGATACGCAGGGTATGACCAGTCAACTGTTCGCGATCTGCTTCAATGCGACCCGGCCGTCGGGTCTGGCGCACTTCTGGTCCGGGGTCCTGGGCTGGAAGTTGGCCGACGGTCCGGACGACGACATCGCGATCCTGCCCCCTGATACCGCCGGGTTCCGCATTCGATTCCTACCGAGCCAGGAGCCGAAGATCGGCCGGAACCGGGCTCACTTCGACCTGACGAGCACCTCCCCGGAGGATCAGCAGCAGACGGTGGCCAGGGCGCTGGAGTTCGGCGGGAACCACATCGACGTGGGCCAACTCCCGGAAGAGGGGCACGTGGTGCTCGCCGATCCAGACGGTAACGAGTTCTGCGTAATCGAGGCGGGCAACAAGTTCCTCGCCGACACCGGCTCTATCGGAGCGCTGGCCTGCGACGGTACACAGGAGGTCGGTTACTTCTGGAGCGAGGCGCTCCGGTGGCCGCTGGTCTGGGACCAGGACCAGGAGACCGCGATCCAATCGCCGAACGGCGGTACGAAAATCACGTGGGGTGGTCCTCCGGTGGCGCCGAAGGAGGGCACGAACAGGCTGTACTTCGAGCTGGCGCTCCCCGCCGACGCTGACTGGGCGGCTGAGGTCGACCGCCTGATCTCGCTCGGCGCGACGCGCACCGACACCGGCGAGGGCGGCCGGGCACTGATGCTCGACCCCGACGGCAACGAGTTCTCCCTACAGAGGCTCCAGTAGTGGCGCTGTTGTCGGGTGGGTGTGTCCAGTCAACGGGTCTTCCAAGATTTTCGTAGCCGTTGATCGTTGGGCCCGCGGGAGTGTCAGCTGAGCAGGATGCGGTGGCGGAGGAGGCGGTAGCCGGCCCG
>NZ_JBEXYL010000136.1:0-16236 GCF_040630895.1 Streptomyces sp. NPDC005728 | reverse complement strand
GTCGGGAAGCCGTGCGGCGTCATCGATGCGCTGCTCACCCTGGGAACCCCTCTCCACCGGACATACACGACAGGGTCCGGGCACGGTCGGCCCTTCGGCGCGGCCGACTGCGCCCCGCGGGCGAGCCACCGAAAGAGGGGCCGATTGGTGACGAGCGCAGCCGAGCAGCGGGCACTGGCCGAGGGGCGGACCGCCGAGAGCGGGCACCCGGCGGCCGCGGTGAGCGGCGCCCGGCGCGCCGTCCCGCCGGCCCCGCCCGTGTGGCCGGGAGCGCCGACTCCCCTGGGAGCCCGGTTCCGGGTCGGCCCGGACGGGGTCGCGGGCACCAACTTCGCGCTGTGGGCGGGCGGGGCGGAGGCCGTCCGGCTGTGCCTGTTCGACGAGCGCGGCCGGGAGACGCAGATCCCGCTGACCGAACTGACGCACGAGATCTGGCACGGCTTCGTCCCGGGGGTGATGCCGGGGCAGCGGTACGGCTACCGGGTGGACGGCCGCTGGGACCCGTGGACGGGCGCCCGCTGGAACCCGGCGAAGCTGCTGCTGGACCCGTACGCGCGGGCGGTGGACGGCGAGTACGCCGCTTTCGGGTTGCCGCCCGAGGTGTACGGGCACGTGCGGGACTGGCCGGAGCAGCAGATCGCCGACACCGTGCGCGACGACCGGGACTCGGCGCCGCACGTCCCCAAGGGCGTGGTCGTCCACGATGACGACGACTGGTCCGACGACCGCCGTCCCAAGACGCCCTGGGCGGACTCGGTGATCTACGAGCTGCACGTGCGGGGCTTCACGCAGTTGCACCCCGGCATTCCCGAGGACCTGCGCGGCACGTACGCCGGTCTGGCGCACCCGGCCGCGATCGAGCACCTGGTGCGGCTGGGCGTCACGGCCGTGGAACTGCTCCCCGTGCACCAGTTCGCCCACGAGGACCATCTGCTGCGCCGCGGCCTGAAGAACTACTGGGGCTACAACTCCATCGGCTACTTCGCCCCGCACGCGGCCTACGCGGCCTCCGGTACGACGGGCCAGCAGGTCGGCGAGTTCAAGCGGATGGTCCGCGCACTGCACACGGCCGGCATCGAGGTCGTCCTCGACGTGGTCTACAACCACACCGCCGAGGCGGGTGAGCTGGGCCCCACGCTCTCCCTGAAGGGCATCGACAACCGCGGCTACTACCGCCTCCAGGACGACGCGCGCCGGTTCGCCGACTACACCGGCTGCGGCAACACCCTGCACGTGGTCCAGCCCCAGGTGCTGCGGCTGATCACGGACTCGCTGCGCTACTGGGTGACGGAGATGGGCGTGGACGGCTTCCGCTTCGACCTGGCGGCGGCGCTCGCGCGCTCGATGCACGACGTCGACATGCTGTCCCCCTTCCTGGCGGTCATCGCCCAGGACCCGGTACTGCGCCGGGTGAAGCTCATCGCCGAGCCCTGGGACATCGGCTCGGGGGGCTACCAGGTGGGTGCCTTCCCGCCGCTGTGGACGGAGTGGAACGACCGTTACCGCAACGCCGTACGGGACTTCTGGCGCCACGCGCTGCCCGACGTGCGGGAGATGGGCTACCGCCTGTCCGGCTCCAGCGACCTGTACGCCTGGGGCGGCCGCCGTCCCTACGCCTCGGTCAACTTCGTCACCGCGCACGACGGTTTCACCCTGCGCGACCTGGTGTCGTACGAGTCGAAGCACAACGAGGCGAACGGCGAGAACAACCGGGACGGCACGGACGACAACCGCGCCTGGAACTGCGGGACGGAGGGGGAGACGGACGACGAGCGGGTACGGGCGCTGCGGCGCCGGCAGCTCAGGAACCTCCTGACCACCCTGCTGCTCTCCACCGGTGTGCCGATGCTGGTCGCCGGCGACGAACTCGGCCGCACCCAGCGCGGCAACAACAACGCCTACTGCCAGGACAACGAGGTCAGCTGGCTTGACTGGTCCCTGCTGGACGACCCGGCCTGGCGTCCCCTGTTCGACCTGACGTCCCGGCTGATCGCCCTGCGCCACCGGCACCCGGTGCTGCGCCGCCGCGCCTTCTTCTCCGGCCGCGCCCACTCGGCGGACGGACTGCGGGACCTGGCCTGGTTCACGTCCCGGGGCGAGGAGATGACCGAGGGAGACTGGTACGCACCCGCCGCCACGCTTGGCATGTATCTGTCCGGCCGGGACATCCCGGGCCGGGACGAGCGGGGCGCTCCGGTCATGGACGACAGCTTCCTCGCCGTCCTGCACGCGGGCGAGCGCCCGACCGGCTTCCTGCTGCCCGGCCCGCCCTGGGCGGAGCGCTACGAGGTCGTCGTCGACACTTCCCGCGAGGACCAGGCGGAGGCACCGGGTACGGTCCACCGGGCGGGCACGGAGATCACGGTGCCGGCGCGGGCGGTGCTGCTGCTGCGGGTCGAGTGACACCGTTCGGCATCCGTGCGTGACGCGGATCACGCTCGCCGGGTGCAGCGCGCGAGGGGGCCCAGGGCCTTTCCCCTTGTGGAAAGACAGCCGGCGAGGACAGGAACCCATGAGGATGGAGCAGGCTCGGGCCGGTGAGTACGACGCGTTCGTGGCGGCCCGCTGGTCGGTGTTGTTCCATCTCGCCCGTCTGCTCACCGGGGGCGATCGGCACCGGGCCGAGGACCTGGTGCAGGAGTCCTTGGTCAAGCTGTGGTTCGTCTGGCCGAAGGTCGCCGACGAGGCGCCGGAGGCGTATGTGCGCAAGGTGCTGGCCCGGGCCGCGGCCCGCTCGGCCCGCCGGCGCTGGTGGGGCGAGCGGCCGGTCGAGGAGCTGCCCGAGGTGGCGGCGGCCGGCGACCTGCAGGCGGCCGTCGCCGAGCGGTCCCGGCTGGAGGCGGCGCTCGCCCAGCTGAGCCCGCAGCAGCGGGCCGCCGTCGTGCTGCGCTACTACCAGGACCTGCCCGACCGGCAGGTCGCCGAGACCCTGGGCTGCCCGGTGGGCACGGCCCGGTCCCATGCCGCGCGCGGGGTGGCCCGGCTGCGCCGGCTCCTGGCCGACGTCATCGAGCCGGTGGGGTGAGGAAGAAGCCATGGATCACTTCGAACGGCAGCTGGCGCAGCTGATGCAGGGCGCCGAGGAGCACACTCCCTTCGAGGCCGGGCAACGGGAACGACTGCACGCGGGCGTGCGCACCCGGCGCCGGGTGCGGGCTGCGCGCCGGGCCGCCGGGTCCGTCCTGGCGGTGGCCGGGGTCGGTCTCGGGCTGTTCCTGTGGCCGAGCGCGCCGGGCTCCGACCAACCGAGCGCACCCCGACCGCAGACCTCCGTCGGTCCGGAGCCCACCCCGAGCACGTCCCCCGCGCCGGACGAGTCGCCGGGTCCGCCGCCCAGTTCGACGCCGACCACGGGGGCGCCGAACCCGGACGGGACGACGGAGACCTCCGAGCCGCCCGCGACATCGGGGAGCCCCGATCCGGGCTCCGTGGCCCCGCCCACCGGCACGGCCACGGAGACCACCGACGCGCGGGGCACGGCCACCTCAGCACCACCCGCGGGGTCCGCGAGCCCGCCGGACGATCCGTCGTCCACGCCGACCTCGACGGTCGGCCCGACCGGATAGCGCGCCGCCCTCCTTCGTCGCCGCACCACCCTCCTTCGTCACCGCACCGCCGCGCGTTGCTTCAGCGCGCCTCGCACTCGAGAACACAAGGGACTTACGTGATATATCTCCGCTCGGGCCGAGCGACACCGGCCAGGCCCCGGACTCCCCTGCCGCGGCGCGCACCGCTGCCGACCCGTCACGAGGAACCCGTCCTGGACGTGGCCGTGCCGGTGTTCAACGAGGAGACGGACCTGGAGCCGGGCGTCCGGCGGCTGCACGCGCACCTGCGGGACACCTTCCCCTACCCGTTCCGGATCACCGTCGCCGACAACGCGAGCACGGACCACACCCCGCGCATCGCCGCCCGCCTCGCGGCCGAGCTGGCCGAGGTGGAGTGCATACGGCTGCCCGAGAAGGGCCGCGGCCGGGCGCTGCGCGCCGCCTGGTCCGGCTCCCGCGCGCCCGTGCTGGCGTACACCGACGTGGACCTGTCCACCGCGCTCACGGCGCTGCTGCCGCTGGTCGCGCCGCTCATCTCGGGCCACTCCGACCTGGCCATCGGCACCCGCCTCGCCCCTGGCGCCCGGGTGGTGCGCGGCCCGAAGCGGGAGGTCATCTCCCGCTGCTACAACGTCCTGCTGCGCTGCACCCTCGCCGTCGGTTTCTCGGATGCGCAGTGCGGGTTCAAGGCGGTGCGGCGCGATGTCGCCGAGCGGCTGCTGCCGCTGGTGCGGGACGGGGAGTGGTTCTTCGACACCGAGCTGCTGGTGCTCGCCGAGCGGGCGGGGCTCAGGATCCACGAGGTGCCGGTGGACTGGGTGGACGACCCCGACAGCCGGGTCGACATCCTCGCCACCGCACTGGCCGACCTGCGCGGGATCGCCCGGATGCGGCGCGAACTGGCCCGCCGCCGCCGTACGGGAACGAGCGCGGCATGACCGTGACCCTGCAGCGGATGCCCTCGCCGGCCGCGGAACGCCCGTCCGTGCTGCGCCGGCGCGTGCGCGCCGCCGCCCGCCGGCACGGTCCGCCCCTCGCCTTCTACGGCGCCCTGAAGCTCGTGGGCTTCTGCTCCTTCCTGTACCTGCTGGACTCGGCCGGGGACTTCCGCACCAAGCACCCCCGGTTCGGCGGCGGAGCGCACGCGTGGGACGTGCTGGCCACCTGGGACGGCTGGTGGTACCAGCAGATCGCGCTGCACGGCTACGACCCGAAGCTCGTCCACGTCCCCGGCGCGACCGGTCTGATCACGCTGGAGGGCAACTCGGCGGCGTTCTTCCCGCTCTACCCGGCGCTGATGCGGCTGACCTCGGCGGTCACCGGCCTCGGCTCCTACGGTGCCGGCCTGCTGGTCTCCGTCGTCGCCTCGTTCGTCACCGCCCTCGGGATCTACGCCGTCGCCGAATGGTTCGGCGGCCGGCGGGCCGGTCTCGCCGCGGCGGGGCTGTGGGCGGTCTGGCCCGGCTCCGGCGTGGAGTGGGCGGTCTACTCCGACTCCCTCTACGTCGCCCTCGCCGTCTGGGCCTGCTACGCGGTCATGACCCGCCGCTGGCTGACCGCCGGCGTCCTCACCTTCACCGCCGGCCTCAACCGCCCCACGGCCGCCGCGCTGGTCGCCGCCCTCGCCGTCGCGGCGCTCTGCGCCCTGCGCGAGGGCCGCGACGGGGTCCTGCGCCCGCTCCTGGCCATGGCCCTGGCTCCCCTCGGCCTGCTCGGCTACCTGGGCTGGGTGGGATACCGGATGGGCGACTGGGGCGGCTACTTCACCCTCCAGTCGGGCGCGTGGGCGCACAGCTTCGACTACGGCAAGCAGACCTTCGACGTGCTGACGTCCGTACCGGTGGGCCACTTCACCTATCTGTCCGCCTGGCCCTTCGCGGACATCATCGGCGTCGGAGTCGTCCTGCTCGCCTTCGGGCTGCTCCCCCTGCTGTTCCGGCTGCGGCCCCCCGCCGTGCTGGTCGTCCACACCGTGCTGACGCTCGCTCTGGTCCTCGGCAGCCAGCAGATCTTCGCCAACGTCTCCCGCTATCTGCTCCCCTGCTTCCCGCTGTTCCTCCCCCTGGCCGTAGCGATGCGCCGCCTGAGCCTGCGCGTGCAGTGCACGGTCCTCGGGATCGCCGCGCTGGCCTCCGGCTCCTACGCCGGGTACGCGCTCTTCGAACTCGGGGTGCCGTAAGGCCTGTTCTCGACGGGCCGAACGGGTGATTCGCGCATTTGACGGTGACATGCCACGAACATTCCTGCTGCGATGGTTACGGCCCTCATGGGGTCAACAGCGGCAATCATCCGCTTCAGGGAAGGGGACTCACATGCGCGCATGGCAGCGGCTGGCCAGAGTGACCGTCGTCGCGGGTTCGGCGATCGTGCTGGTGGCGGGGGTGTCGACCAGTGCACAGGCGGCGACGGGCAAGTTCTTCTACACCCGGGCCGACACCGGCTTCCGGCTCTCGACCACGAACCCGCCGGACGACCTGTGCATTCCGCTGGAGGGCGGGGCGGGTACCGCGGACAATCTGACGGACACCCCGGCCATCCTCTTCCGGGACGAGGAGTGCAACGTCCCGCAGGACACACTCGCGCCCAACGAGGGCGGTGCCTACGGCGGAGCCACCGTGCCGCACGCGGTGATCTTCCACGCCGGCTAGCGGGCGGAGCAGACCGCCTCGGGGGCGCCTTGCCGGCACTCCCGAGGCGGTTCGGCCGCGCTAGGCCAGACTGTCCCGCCACGCCCGGTGCAGATCCGCGAACCTGCCCGTGCCCGCGATGAGTTCGTCCGGGCGGCCGTCCTCGACGATCCGGCCGTGCTCCATGACCAGCACCCGGTCGGCGATCTCCACGGTGGACAGGCGGTGTGCGATCACCACGGCGGTACGGCCGCGCAGCACGGTCGACATCGCCCGCTGTACGGCCCGCTCGCCCGGGACGTCCAGGGAGCTGGTCGCCTCGTCCAGGATCAGGACCGCCGGGTCGGCGAGCAACGCGCGGGCGAAGGAGACCAGTTGGCGCTGGCCGGCCGAGATGCGCCCGCCGCGCTTGCGTACGTCGGTGTCGTACCCGTCGGGCAGAGCGCTGATGAACTCGTGCGCGCCGATCGCCTTCGCGGCCTGCTCGATCTCCTCACGGGTGGCGTCGGGCCGGCCGATCGCGATGTTGTCCGCGACCGTGCCGGAGAACAGGAACGCCTCCTGCGTCACCATGACCACCCCGCGGCGCAGCTCGCGCATCGCCAGCTCGCGCAGGTCGACGCCGTCCAGCAGCACGCGGCCGTCCGAGGGGTCGTAGAAGCGGGCCAGCAGCTTGGCCAGGGTCGACTTACCCGCTCCGGTGGAGCCGACGACGGCGACGGTCTGCCCGGCCGGGAGCGTCAGGTCGAAGCGGGGCAGCACCTCGCCGCCCGTGCGGTAGGCGAAGCGCACCCCGTCGAAGACGACCTCGCGACCCGGGAACTCGCTCTTCGGCGAGGGGAGTTCGCCGGGCTCCGACGGCTCCGGCACGGACGGCGTCTGCGCCAGCAGCCCCGCGATCTTCTCCAGGGAGGCGGCCGCCGACTGGTAGGAGTTCAGGAACATGCCGAGCCGGTCGATCGGGTCGTACAGCCGCCGCAGGTACAGCACCGCCGCCGCCAGCACACCCAGCTCCAGCGAGCCCGACACCACCCGGTGAGCGCCCCACAACACGATCGCCGCCACCGCCGCGTTGGCCACCAGCCGGGACCCGACCACATACCGGGCCATCTCCAGCAGCGCGTCCCCGTTCGTCCGCTCGTGCCGTCGGTTCAGCACGGCGAACTCGGCGTCGTTCGCGGCCTCGCGGCGGAACGCGCGCACCGGACGGATGCCGTTCATCGTCTCCACGAACTTCACGATCACCGCCGCGATCGCTGTGGATCTGGCCCCGTACACCCGTCCCGCTCGCCGCTGGTAGACCCGCACGAGCACGTACAGCGGCACGAAGGAGGCCACCGCGACCGCGCCGAGGCCGAGGTCCAGCCACAGCAGCATCGCCGAGATGTAGACGAGCGACAGGACGACGGTCACCAGCTCCTGGAGCCCCTCGTTGAGGAGTTCGCGCAACGACTCGACGTCCGTCGTGGAGCGGGAGATCAGCCGGCCCGAGGTGTACCGCTCGTGGAAGTCGACGCTCAGGGCCTGGGCGTGCCGGAAGATCCGGCCGCGCAGGTCCAGCAGCACGTCCTGGCTCACCCGGGCGGATGCCTCGATGAACGCGACCTGCAGTCCGCCGGAGACCAGCGCGCACAGCAGATAGCCGACGGCGACCGCGATCAGCGGGCCGTGGTCGTGGTCCCGGAACGCCGGTACGGCCTTGTCGATGGCGTACGCCACCAGCAGCGGGCCTGCCTGCACCGCTGCCTGCTGGAGCAGCAGAAGGAGCGTGGTGAGGGCGACCCGGGCCTTCATGGGTGCGAGCAGCGAGCGCAGGAGGGTGGCGGTGGCGCCGGGCGGGGTGGGCAGGACGTCCCGGTCGAAGGGGTCGCCGGCGTCCTCGGGGCGCGGGAGTTCGTCGTCGCCGGTGGCGGGGGCGGCGGTCGTCGTGGTGGTCATCGGTCGTCCTCCGGGTCGCCTTGTTCGCCGGACATCAGGTGCGCGTACTCGGCGTTGCCGCGCAGCAGTTCCTGGTGGGTGCCGACGGCAGCGATGCGGCCCCCGGACAGCAGGGCGACCCGGTCGGCGAGCAGCACCGTGGACGGGCGGTGGGCCACGATCAGCGCGGTGGTGTCCGCGAGGACCTGCCGCAGCGCGGCCTCCACGGCGGCCTCCGTGTGCACGTCCAGGGCGGACAGCGGGTCGTCCAGCACGAGGAACCGCGGCCGGCCGACGACCGCGCGGGCCAGCGCGAGGCGCTGCCGCTGGCCGCCGGACAGGCTCAGGCCCTGTTCGCCGACCTGGGTGCCGATGCCCTGCGGCAGCGCGTGCGCGAACTCGGCCTGCGCGACGGCCAGGGCCCGGTCGAGGTCCGCCTCTCCGGCGGTGCCCTCCGCCGCGCCCATGAGCACGTTCTCACCGACGCTCGCCGAGAACAGGGTGGGTTCCTCGAAGGCGACGGCGACCTCGGCGCGCAGTTCCTCACGGGACATCGCGGTGATGTCGACGCCGTCCAGGGTGATACGGCCGGAGGTCAGCTCGTGGAGGCGGGGGATGAGGGCGGTCAGGGTCGTCTTTCCGCTGCCCGTGGCTCCGACGAGGGCCATGGACTCGCCGGGGCGGACGTGGAGGTCGATGCGGTCGAGGAGGGGCGGGGAGTCGGGTGGGGCGTCGGGGTAGCGGAACCGGACGTTCTCGAAGCGGAGCCCGGGCGCCTGTCCGGCGCCGGTGTCGGTGTCGTGCGTGAGCACGCCGGTACTTTCCGGCTCCTCGTCCATCACCTCGAAGTACCGCTCCGTGGCCGTCGCCGCCTCCTGGCTCATCGCCAGCAGGAAGCCGATCGAGTCCACCGGCCACCGGAGCGCAAGTGCCGTACTCAGGAAGGCCACCAGTGTTCCGGCGGACAGCTCGCCATCGGCCACCTGCAGCGCGCCCAGCACCAGCGCCGCCCCGATCGCCACCTCCGGAAGGGTCACGATGACGCCCCAGATGGTCGCCAGCAGCCGCGCCTTGCGCAGTTCCGTACCGCGCAGCGTCCCGGACAGCGCCCGGAACGCGCGCGCCTGGCTGCGGTGCCGGCCGAACCCCTTGATGATGCGGATGCCGAGGACGCTCTCCTCGACCACCGTCGTCAGGTCCCCGACCTGGTCCTGGGCGCGCCGCGCCACCTTCGCATAGCGCCGCTCGAAGACCACGCAGGTCCACAGCACCGGGACGGCGGGGCCGAGGATGACCAGCCCGAGCACCCAGTCCTGCACCAGCATGATCACCACGCCGACGAGGATCGTCACCCCGTTGACCAGCAGGAAGGTCAGCGGGAAGGCGAGGAACATGCGCAACAGCATCAGGTCGGTCGTGCCCCGGGAGAGCAACTGGCCGGACGCCCACCGGTCGTGGAAGGAAACGGGCAGCCGCTGCAGATGCCGGTACAGACCCGCCCGCATCTCCGCCTCGACGTGCGACAGCGGCCGGGCCACCAGCCAGCGCCGTATGCCGAACAGGACCGCCTCGGCGACGCCGAGCAGCAGCAGATACAGCGCTCCGAGCCACACGCCCGCCGGATCCCGGTCGGCGACCGGCCCGTCGACCATCCATTTCAGGACGAGCGGGATCACCAGTCCCGCACAGGAGGCGACGACCGCGACGAACGCGGCCGTGAACAGCCGGGCCCGCACGGGGCGGACGTACGGCCACAACCGCAGCAGGGTGCGGACGGCGGATCGGTCCTCGGCGGTTGCACGTGTCGTGGGCATCATCGCGAGCCTACGGATCCGCACTGACATCGCCCACCGAGTTTTGGCCGGACCTCGGTCGGCCGCTGGTCCTACGACCAGGGCGTTCGAGCAGTCGTACGAGGGAGTCGAGGAGCCGTGCAGAGTGGTCGCAGCCCGCCATCAACCGATCGGACGATGCCGCTTCGAGCGCGACGGCCGATGTGCCGGACCCCGCCCGCCCGGGACCCTCGACCCATGCCATCCGTCATCGAAGTCACCGATCTACGCAAGTCCTACGGCGGCCGCACCGTAGTGGACGGCTGCTACTCGGCCGCCGGGCAGCTTCCGCGGCGACTCGTCCTGCCCGCACCCCGGCTGAACCGTCACGGGGAACGGCGTCTTATTCGTTGGATCGACCATCCTTATCCTGAGTACCTTCGACGTCTCCTGTCAGGTCCGCCCTGCCCGGGAGGCCGAAGGGAACGGGGGCAGGATGATCGACGCGTACGAGGACCCCGGAACGCCCGACACACGTGGCGGCTGGCACTACCTGTGGTGGCTGGTGTCCCGGCAGCCGGTGCGGTCGGTGGTCGGGGCGTTGCTGGGCAGTACGTGGATGGTGCTGCTGGCGGCGCAGCCGTACATGCTGGCGCGGGCGGTGGACGACGGGCTGGTCCCGGGCCGGACGGGTGTGCTGGCCTGGTGGACCGTCGCGATGTTCGTGGCCGGCGCGGTGAACGCCTGGCTGAGCATCATGCGGCACCGCACGATGACCCGGGTGCGGATGGACGCCAACTTCCGCACGGTCAAGCTGGTCGTCGAGCACGCGGCCCGGCTGGGGGCGGTTCTGCCGCGCCGGGCCGGGGCCGGCGAGGTCGTCACCATCGGGGTCGGCGATGTGGCGATCGTCGCCCAGGCACTGACCGTGGTCGGGCCCGGGGTGGGCTCCATCGTGGTGTACCTGGTGGTGGCCGGGGTGCTGCTGTCCATCTCGGCGCCGCTGGCCGCGGTGGTGCTGCTCGGGGTGCCGGTGGTCGCGCTGCTCACCGGGCCGCTGACGCTGCGGCTGCAGGGCGCGGAGAGCGAGTACCGGGAGCGGCAGGGCGTGCTGACCGCGCGCATCGGCGACCTCGCGGGCGGGCTGCGGGTCCTCAACGGCCTGGGCGGCAAGGGGCTGTTCTCGGACGCCTTCCGGAAGGACTCGCAGCGGCTGCGGGCGCAGGGCTACCGGGTGGGCGCGGTGGCCAGCTGGGTGCAGGCGCTCGGCGTGGGCCTGCCCACCCTGTTCCTGGCCGTGGTGACCTGGCTCGCGGCCCGGCTGGCCGCCCAGGGGTCCATCAGCATCGGCGAGTTGGTGGCGGTGTACGGCTATGTGGCCGTGCTGATCGGGCCGGTGGCGTTCTTCGTGCAGATGGCCTACGAGCTGAACCGGGGCGTGGTGGCCGCCCGCCGGGTGGTACGGCTGCTGCGCCTGGAGCCGGAGCCGGACGAGGGGAACAGGACCGCGCCCGAGGGGCCGGCCGAGCTGTGCGACCCGGCGTCCGGGGTGCGGGTGGCGCCGGGCGGGCTGGTCGCGCTGGCCGCCGCCCGACCCGCCGAGGCCGCCGCCGTGGTCGACCGCCTGGGCCGGTACGGGCCCACCGACGCCACCTGGGGCGGGATACGGCTCGACGCGGTGCCGCTGGCCGACGTACGGGGCCGGATCCTGGTCGCGGACAACGAGGCGGACCTGTTCGCCGGACCGCTCCGAGAGGTCGTGGCCGCCGAGCACGCGGCCGACGAGGCCGCGCTGCGCCGGGCGGTGCACGCGGCCGTCGCCGAGGACGTCGTACGGGGACTGCCGGACGGACTGGACTCGGCCGTGGCCGGGCAGGGCCGCAGCCTCTCCGGCGGGCAGCGGCAGCGGATCCGGCTGGTGCGGGCGCTGCTCGCCGATCCCGAGGTGCTGCTGGCCGTCGAGCCGACCTCGGCGCTGGACGCGCACACGGAGGCGACGGTCGCCGAGCGGCTGCGGGAGGCGCGGGAGGGCCGTACGACGGTGGTGGCGAGCACCTCGCCGCTGGTGCTGGACCGGGTGGACACGGTCCTGTTCCTGGTCGACGGCAAGGTGACGGCGGTCGGTCCGCACCGGCGGCTGCTCGTGCAGGAGCCGGGCTACCGGGCGCTGGTGGCGCGAGACGCCGAAGATGCCGAGGACGATGCGGCCGCGGAGGCCGCCGGGGAGGCTGTGCGGTGACGACGGACACGGGGCTGCTGCCGGTCGCGGACCGGGCCGGTGTGCGGCGGGCGACCGTGCGGCTGCTGCTGGCCGACCGGCGTGCGTTCACCGCCGCGCTGGTGCTGAACGCGCTGTCGGCCGCGGCGGGGCTGGCCGGGCCGTGGCTGGTCGGACGGATCATCGACGAGGTACGGGCCGGACACGGGGTCGGCGCGGTGGACCGGCTGGCGCTGTGGATCCTGGTCTGCTCGGTGGCCCAGTTGCTGCTGGCACGCTGGGCGCGGTACGTGGGACACCGGTTCGGGGAGCGGACGCTGGCGCGGGTGCGCGAGGAGTACGTCGACCGGGTGCTGGCGCTGCCCGCCTCGGCGGTGGAGCGGGCCGGCACCGGCGATCTGACCGCGCGCGGCACCGCCGACGTGGCGACCGTCGGGACCACGCTGCGGGACGTCGGTGCGGAGCTGCTGGTGTGCACCGTGCAGGCGCTGTTCGTGCTCGGCGCGGTGTTCGCGCTCGACCCGGTGCTGGGTCTGTTCGGCGTGCTCGGTCTGACCCCGATCTGGCTGGCGCTGCGCTGGTATCTGCGCCGGGCCCGGGACGGCTACCTCGCCGAGGGCGCGGCCACCTCGGAGGTCGCCGAGATCGTGGCGGCGACCGCTGCCGGGGCGCGCACGGTCGAGGCCTTCCGGCTCCGCCGGCGCCGGATCACGGCGAACCGGGACGCGCTGGAGACGTCCCGCCGGACCCGCTTCCACACCCTCTACCTGCGGTCCGTGTTCTTCCCTGCGGTCGAGGTGACGTACACCGTGCCCGTCGTGGGCGTGCTGCTGCTCGGCGGGTGGCTGCACGAGCGGGGCGTGGTGGGCGTGGGCGCGGTGGTGGCAGCGGCCCTGTATCTGCGGCAGTTCACGGAACCGCTGGACCAGATCCTGATGCGGGTGGAGCAACTGCAGAGCAGCAGTGCCTCGTTCGCGCGGGTGGAGGGGCTGGCGCAGGCGCCCCGGGCGGAGGCGGAGGGAAGCTGTCCGGAGCCGGCGGACGACCGGATCGATGTGCGCGGGGTGCGGTACGCCTACGAGCGCGGCGGTGAGGTGCTGCGCGGGGTGGACCTGACGGTGCGGCCCGGGGAGCGGCTGGCCGTGGTCGGCCCGTCCGGCGCCGGCAAGACGACCCTGAGCAGGCTCCTCGCGGGCATCGACACACCGGGGACGGGCACGGTGACGGTCGGCGGCGTGCCGGTCGCGGCACTGGAGCCGGAGCGTCTGCGCCGTCAGGTGGTCCTGGTCACCCAGGAACACCACGTCTTCCTCGGCACGGTCCGGGACAACCTCCTGATCGCCGAACCCACGGCCACCGACGCCGACCTGTGGGCGGCCCTCGCGGCGGTGGGCGCCGACGACTGGGTCCGCGCCCTCCCGTCCTCCCTGGACACCGCCGTCGGCCCGAACGGCCACCCCACCGACGGCTCCCAGGCCCAGCAACTGGCCCTGGCCCGCGTGGTGCTGGCGGATCCCCACACCCTGATCCTGGACGAGGCCACGGCGCTTCTCGATCCGACCACGGCCCGCCACACCGAACGCGCCCTGGCTGCGGTCCTGGAGTCCCGCACGGTCATCGCCATCGCCCACCGTCTCCACACGGCCCACGACGCGGACCGCGTGGCGGTCATGGAGGACGGCCTCCTGACGGAGCTGGGCACCCACGAGGAACTGGTGGCGGCGAACGGGGCGTACGCGTCCCTGTGGCGGACCTGGCACGGAGACCCGTCCTCCTGAGGGGTCGGTCCGCGGAGCGCCTGACGGAACAGTTCGCATAGCGAACATGAACAACCGGTCAACGAACCATTTCCGGCCAACTTTCTGACGCGGTCCTGACAGAACGCGTGATCCCCTGCCACTCTTCCCACGGCCGACCCACAGCAACCCCACAGCTCTGCATGCTCCGCGTGGACCGGCTCTGCACCTGCACGTGGTTCCGCGTAACGCCCTGTTCTGCCCGGACGTCCCAACCCACCGTCCGGTCTCCCCTGGCCGCGCGACCCGCGGTCACGCAGAAGGAGTCAGTGTGAGTAGCACCTCTCGCAGACGCACCTCCCACACAGCGCACCGCCGCACCGCCGCCGTCGCCCTCGCGGGCGTCGCAGCCCTGGTCGCCGCAGCCGTCCAGTCGGGCGCCGCGTCCGCCGCCCCGGCGAAGCCGCAGGCCGGCAAGGTCAACCCCGCCCATGTGGCCCTCAAGCTCACGCCCTCGCAGCGCACGGAGCTGATACGGCACGCCGATGCCGAGAAGGCCGCGACGGCACGGGCGATCGGTCTGGGAGCCCAGGAGAAGCTGGTCGTCCATGACGTCGTCAAGGACGCCGACGGGACGCTGCACACCCGCTACGAGCGGACGTTCGCGGGCCTCCCGGTGCTCGGCGGCGACCTCGTCGTGGAGACCGCCAAGTCGGGCGCGACCAAGAGCGTCATCAAGGCCACCAACGCCTCGCTGAAGGTCTCCGGCCTCACCCCGGCCGTGTCGAAGGCCTCCGCCGAGAAGCAGGCCGTCCAGCGGGCCAAGGCCCTCGGCGGCAGCAAGTCGGCCGCGGACAGCGTGCGCAAGGTGATCTGGGCCGGCTCCGGCAAGCCCGTCCTCGCCTACGAGACGATCGTCGGCGGTCTCCAGGACGACGGCACCCCGAACCAACTGCACGTCGTCACCGACGCCGCCACCGGCAAGAAGCTCTTCGAGTACCAGGGCATCAAGAACGGTGTCGGCAACACCCAGTACAGCGGCCAGGTGACGCTGACGACGACCCAGTCGGGGTCGAACTACACACTGAACGACGGGGCGCGCGGCAGCCACAAGACGTACAACCTGAACCACGGCAGCTCCGGCACCGGCACCCTGTTCTCCCAGACCAACGACACCTGGGGCAACGGGACCACGTCCAACGCGGCCACCGCGGGCGCGGACGCCCACTACGGCGCCGCGGTCACCTGGGACTTCTACAAGAACACCTTCGGCCGCAGCGGCATCAAGAACAACGGCGTCGGCGCCTACTCCCGCGTCCACTACGGCAACTCGTACGTGAACGCCTTCTGGGACGACGGCTGCTTCTGCATGACCTACGGCGACGGCTCCGGCAACGCCGACCCGCTGACCTCGCTCGACGTGGCGGGGCACGAAATGAGCCACGGCGTCACCTCGAACACCGCCGGCCTCAACTACAGCGGTGAGTCCGGCGGCCTGAACGAGGCCACCTCCGACATCATGGGCACCGGCGTGGAGTTCTACGCCAACAACTCCAGCGACGTCGGCGACTACCTCATCGGCGAGAAGATCGACATCAACGGCGACGGCACCCCGCTGCGCTACATGGACAAGCCCAGCAAGGACGGCGCGTCCAAGGACAGCTGGTACTCCGGCATCGGCGGCATCGACGTGCACTACTCGTCGGGCCCCGCGAACCACTTCTTCTACCTGCTGAGCGAGGGCAGCGGCACCAAGGTCATCAACGGTGTCACCTACAACTCGCCGACCGCGGACGGCCTCCCGGTCACCGGCATCGGCCGCGACAAGGCGCTGCAGATCTGGTACCGGGCGCTGACCACCAAGTGGACGTCCACCACCAACTACGCGGGCGCCCGCACCGGCACCCTCGCGGCGGCCGGCGAGCTGTACGGCACCACCAGCGCCGAGTACAAGGCCGTGCAGGACGCCTGGGCGGGCGTGGCGGTCGGTTCGCGCTCCGGTGGCGGCGGGGGCGGCGGCACCTCGTACGAGAGCACCTCGCCGGTGTCGATCCCGGACAACGGGCCCGCGGTCACCTCGAACATCACGGTCTCCGGCAGGAGCGGAAACGCGCCGAGCAACCTCTCGGTGAGCGTGAACATCACGCACACCTGGCGCGGTGACCTGGTGATCGATCTGGTCGGCCCGTCGGGCACCTCGTACCGCCTGAAGAACTTCTCGTCCTCCGACTCGGCGGACAACGTCACCGACACCTACACGGTGAACGCCTCCTCCGAATCGGCCAATGGCACCTGGAAGCTGAAGGTCCAGGACCAGGCGGCGCAGGACGTCGGAACGATCAACAGCTGGAAGCTGACGTTCCCGTAAACCGCATGCCACAGGCTCGGGAACAGCGCGCCGCCGGAGGGTCCGCGGAC
>NZ_JBEXYL010000135.1:0-16365 GCF_040630895.1 Streptomyces sp. NPDC005728 | reverse complement strand
AAAAAGCCGGTCCGCTGATGCGGACCGGCTCTTTCCCGGTGGGCGATACTGGGTTCGAACCAGTGACCTCTTCGGTGTGAACGAAGCGCTCTCCCACTGAGCTAATCGCCCGGGAACGCACTGAACCATACAGGTCCGTGCGGTGTTACTTCAAACCGCTTCGAGGTGGCGCAGCAGTCCGCGCCGCCCGGCCCGCATCATCAGTCGGTGGTTGACCCGGAAGACCGGCCGCCCCGGCACGGCAAGCCGTCTGAGCAGCGGCTTGGTGACCGTCACGACCTGGTCGTAGCGGGCCAGCGTGCCCGCGCCGTCGGCCGTGACCGTCCAGCGGGCCCAGCCCTCGATGTCACCGGACACGGCGATCTCCAGGATGCCGGCAGCCGGGTCGTGGCGTGTCTCGCGGGCGGTGAAGGACATGGTGTACGGCAGCACGGAGCGGATGGTGATGACGCCGGTGCCGTCGTCGCTCCGGGTCACCTCCCGTACCTGCGGCCACCAGCGGGGATAGTCCTCGGGCCGCTCCAGTACCGCGTACACGGCGGCCGGCGGAACGGGCAGGGACCACAGGCTGCGAAAGCGGTAGCTGGACCAGTCCATGGGGAGAGTCTGCCCTGGTGGGCACGTCGATCTGAGTACGTGTACTCATGTGCCGCACAGTGACACGGACCACACTCGGGAAACGAGCGCCGCCGCCCGTGCGACGGCGCTCCCCCCTCCGTCAGCTGGGCATCTTGTCGCCGAGCAGAGCCAGGTTCTCGATGGCGGCGAGGCCGTACAGCGCGGTGTCGTTGGTCGACACCCAGCTCGCCTCGCTCCCCTCGACCAGGGTGGCCGGCCCGGTCAGCTTCTCGGTCTTCCACGGCGAGGACTCGGTGTAGCCGTCGGAGCCGTAGAACTTGGTCCATGCGCGCTTGGCCAGCGCCGCGTCACCGGTCTGTACGGCGGCGTAGGCGTCGAGGCGCGAGTGGCCCTGGAAGAGCAGCAGGGTGCCGAAGTTGCTGCCGTAGCGGGCCGCCTGTTCGGTCTTGGTGGCGTTGAAGTAGCGGCAGTAGTCGAGGTAGGCCTCCTTGAACTTCGGCAGGTCGACCAGGTGGATCAGCTCCGCGCACAGCTCGTTGAGCCCGAAGACCGCCGAGAGGTGCGAGACGGAAACCGCCGGCTTGTCGGCGACAGCGAACCTGCCGGTGTCGATGTCGTACAGGCCGCTGCCCTGGACGAAGCCGTTGGGCTGGGCGGCGATGGTCTCCATGGTGGACAGGACGCGCGCCTTGGCCTTCTCCCACTTCGGGCCCTTGCGCTCCCACTCCGTCAGCCACGCCGACACCAGGCCGCTCCAGTCGGTGCCGAAGCCGATCGACAGGGCGTGCGGGTCGGGGGTGTAGGGGTCGGTGCGGACCTTGCGCAGCGGGTCGAGGACGAGGAAGGTCTCGTCGGAGTCGACGTTGGCGTGCATGAGGTCGCCGACGCGTTCGTCCGCGGTGAGGAAGTAGTAGAAGCGCCGGTAGGTGGTGTTGGCGATGCGCTGCTGCTTGGCGCTGTCGGCGAAGTGCTGCACACCGTGGCGGGTGCCGAGGCCCGCCCACTGGCCGAGGTGGTAGACGTCGACCTCACCGGTGTGCCGGGTCATCGCCTCGGCGAAGCGGAAGATGTCGGAGCGGCCGCTTCTGAGGTACGCGTACCAGAGCCACAGGTCGGGCGACAGTTCGGAGTTGTCCCAGGCGTAGCCGCCGATGTCGTACCGCCACACGTGCCGGGCCGAGTCGTAGGTGTGCATGATGTCGCCGTAGTCCCAGAAGCCGTACCAACGGCGCATCTCCACCTGATCCTTGTAGTAGGTGAAGAGGAAGTCGAGGTGGTCCTCGATCTTCGCCTTGGCGGCGGTGGAGCGGTCCGGCTCGGAGTAGAGGCCGGGGCCGAAGACCTTGGCCTTGATGAGCTGCTGGGGCGGGGCGGCGAGCTGCGGCAGCGTGCGGACGGCCGTCACCTGATCGGCGAGTGTCTCGGCCGCGGGTGTCGACTCGTTGGCCCAGAAGAGGAGTTCGGAGGTGCGGGCGATGCCGTACGGCGTGCCGAACTCCGGTTCGTAGTCCTCGTAGGTGATGTTGAGGCCTTCGAGTTGTTCGGCGTAGGTGTCCTGACCCATGCCGTCGTGGTAGAAGCGCAGGTCCATGGGTTGTGCCTCGGGCGACCAGAGCCAGAGGGTGACCTCGGCCGCGTCGGTGTGGGCGTCACGGATGTCGAGCTGGGCGGGGAACTTCTCCCAGAAGTCCCTGAGGCCGAAGGAGAGTCCGCCGCTCGCGCCGCCGACGTAACCGAAGCCGGAGGCCCGCCGGCCGCCGCCGGCGGTGATCCAGCCGTGGCCCTTCTTGGTGCGCTTGCGCAGGGTGAAGCCGTCGGCGGAGAGTTGAGAGAGGGTGTAGTCGCCCCAGTGCGGGATGTACTGCAGCCGGGTGGTGACCCGCTGGTCCCAGGTGGCCGGGTCGGGCAGCTTCTTGCCCGCGTACTGGGCGGCCTGGACGGCGGCGCCGGGGTCGCGGCGCAGCCCGGTGATGCCCTGGACGGCCTCCCGCAGCAGGCCGGTGCCCTCGCCGCCGATGCGGATGTGCCGGTCGTAGGCCGCGTCCCGCATGGGGACGGTGAACCGTACGCCGAGCCCGCGGACGAAGTCGCCGCTCGCCTTGCCGGGCTCCAGGGTGCCGTCGTAGGTGATGGTGTGGACCATGCGGAAGGAATCGGAGCCGGCGTAGAAGTACAGCCGGATCGAGAACGGCAGCCAACTGCGGTTGCCCTTGCGGTGCTTGCCGTCGACGCGGACCACCGCACGGACCGGGCCGTCCTGTTCGACGGTCACCTCGTCGATCGCACCGTCGAAGCGCTCGGTCCTGACCGCGCCCTGGTCCTCGTCCTCGACCTCGGGCTGCCGGACGAGCACCAGCCGCCCGTTCCTGGCGATCTCGGTCGAGCCCCGGGTGACCGACTTGATGAGGGTCGAGCCGTTCTTGCCGATCTTCGCGGTGATGACGCCGGTGGAGACGTCGATGGTGCCGCCGCTCTTGTCGACGGTCACCTTCTTGTCGGGGGCCTTGGGGGTGCCGGCCGTGAGCGTGAGCTTTCCGGAGCCCGAACCGACCGCGTGCGCGGTCCACTTGAGGGAGCCGTCGGGCCAGTAGGCGAGCGGCCAGGTCTGTACGGGGACGTCCTTGCCGTCGGCGTCCGTGAGCGCGAAGGTCTGGTCCTCCGGGTAGGCGCCCATCGGCCAGGGCACGCCGACCGTGGAGCCGGGCGCGGCGCCAAGGCCGCCGTCCTCCAGCCAGTCCAGGGTCACCGGGTCGGCGCCGTCGGCCGCGGCTCCGGGTGCCGCCTCGGCGTCCTTGGCCCCCAGGGCCCAGCTGAACTGGGCGGCGGCTCCGGCGACGGCGGCCGCCTTCAGGAGGGACCTGCGGGGAATGGGGGACATGGCCGTTCCTTTCCATGCGCGTGCTAGTCAGGGGCATGACAGAGAAAGGGTGCGGCGCCCAGGGCGCCGACCCTGATCGGGGCACCGCCGGATCAGCGGTGCCGGTACCGCTCCTCCACGGCGACGGCCGCCGCCGCGACGGCGCCGAGCACGGGGACCGCCAGCGGTGCGATGAGAAGGGCGGAACAGCAGGTCAGGACCGCTCCGCCGACGAGCAGGAAGGATCCGGCGGGGTCGCGGACGGTGCGTCGGCCGGCGTCGGCGAGCAGAGCGCGCCAACGGCTCCCCGGGGTCCAGACCGCTGCCGCGCGCAGCCCGGCCACGGCGAGGCCCAGCAGCGCGAACAGGCCCACGGCACCGACGAGCGGCCCGCCGGGCAGCCCGGCGCGCACGGCCTGGACGTCCACCCGGGCCAGCACCACCGCGGCCCACCCTGCGACGCCGACCGCCCAGCCACCGCGCAGAGCGGCCCGGAAGTCGACGACGAACTCCCGCAGGCCGCCGCCCTCATGAGCCGTACGACGGCGCAGATGCCGGGCGCCGGCGGCGAAGGCAGCCGGAGCGGTGACCACTCCGAGCGAGGCCACCGCGATCCACACACCGGTGAGCAGGCATTCGGCGAAGACCCCGAACCGCTCGATGAACACGGACTCCCTGCGTGGCTTCACACGCGCTTGAGCCATGGTCCCTGCCTCAGCCCTTCAGTCCGGAGGTCGCCATGCCGTCGATCAGGTACCGCTGGAAGGCGAGGAAGAACAGCAGCACCGGGAGCAGCGCGACCAGGGACATGGCGATCATGCCGCCGTAGTTGGCGGCCACGCCGTCGGAGTCGCGGAACATCATCAGGCCGAGCGAGACCGTGTACTTGCCGGGCTCGTTGAGGTAGATCAGCGGGCCCATGAAGTCGTTCCAGGCGTTGATGAAGGTGAAGATCGCGCTGGTGATCAGCGCGGGCCGGCACAGCGGCAGCACGATCGACCAGTAGATACGCAGGTGGCCGCAGCCGTCGAGCCGGGCGGCCTCGTCCAGCTCGCGGGGCAGGTTGCGCATGAACTGCACCATGAGGAAGACGAAGAAGGCCTCGGTGGCGAGGTACTTGCCGACCAGCAGCGGGGCGTAGCTGTTGATCCAGCCCAGCTTCTGGAACATGACGTACTGCGGGATCAGCAGCACGTGGTACGGCAGCAGGAGCGTGCCGATCATGAGGGAGAACAGCAGGTTGCGCCCGGCGAACCTGATGCGTGCGAAGGCGTACGCGGTCAGCGAGCAGGAGATCAGGACGCCGACGACGGCACCGAGTGCGTAGAAGAGGGAGTTCTGGAAGAAGGTCCGGACGGAGACGTCCGCGATGCCGTCGGCGAGGCCCTTGAAGTTGCCGAGGATCGGGTGGGACGGAAACAGGGTGAGGCTGTTGATGATGTCCTTGCTGGGCTTGAACGAGGCGCCGACGACCCAGACGACCGGGTAGAGGATCACGGCGAGGATCAGCAGGGCGCCGAGATGCCAGGCGAGGGAACCGGTGCGCCTGCGGCCCACGCCCGTGGCCTTCGTGGTGATCGCGCTCATCGGGCGCCCTCCTCGTAGTGCACCCACTTCTTCTGGGACCAGAAGAGGACGGCCGTCACCAGGGCCACGGCGAGCAGCAGCATCCAGGCCATCGCGGAGGCGAAGCCCATCTGGGCGTTCTTGAAGCCCTGCTGGTACAGGTAGCAGGTGTAGACGAGCGTGCCGTCGGCGGGTCCGCAGTAGGTGTTGGAGACGACGTAGGCGGAGCCGAAGATCTGGAACGAGTGGATGGTCTCCAGGAGCACGTTGAAGAAGAGCACCGGGGAGATCATCGGCAGGGTGATGTTCCAGAACTTCCGCAGCGGTCCCGCGCCGTCCATCTCGGCGGCCTCGTACAGCTCCCTGGGCACCTGCTTGAGCCCGGCCAGGAAGATGACCATCGGCGCGCCGAACTGCCAGACGGTGAGCGCCACCAGGCAGTACAGCACCCAGTCCGCGTTGCCGACCCAGCCGCCGACGTGGAAGCCGAGGAAGGTCTGCGTGCGGTCCACGATCGCGTCGTCGGAGAAGAGCGAACGCCACACGAAACCGACCGAGACGCTCGCGCCGATCAGCGAGGGGGCGTAGAAGGCGGCCCGGTAGAAGGCCTGGCCGCGGCGGCTCTGCGCCAGGAGGAGGGCGACGCCGAGGGCGAGCAGCAGCTTCAGCGGGGTGCCGATGACGACGTACTTGGCGGTCACCTCCACCGACTTCTGCCAGCGCGGGTCGTCGAACATCTTGGTGAAGTTGTCGAACCCGATCCACTTCGGGGTGTTGAAGAGGTTGTAGTCGGTGAACGCGAAGTACAGCGAGGCCACCATCGGGCCCGCGGTCAGCAGGAGGAAGCCCGCGATCCACGGGGACATGAAGAGGTAGCCGGCGAGGTTCTCCCGGCGGCGGCCCGGCCGTCCCGCGGTGACGCGGGCGGCCGGGCGTGCCTTGCGGGTGGCGGGCACGGAGTCCTTGACGAGCGTCACGGCACGTCCCATCAGGCCTGGAAGCCGGCCTCGGCCTCGGTGAAGAACTGCTTCACCGCGTCCGTGACCTTGGTCTTGCCCTGGCCGAGGTCGCCGCCGAGGCGCAGGAAGGCGGCCTCGACGGTGTCGGCTCCGGAGGGATGCGGGGTGATCGTGCCGAGGACGCCGGACTTGGCGGTGTCCTCCTCGTACTGCGCGATCTCCTTGCTCACCGTGTCCGTCGGCTTGAACGCCTCGTACTGCTCGGTGCTCGCGAGAATGCCGCGGTCGTACCCCATGATCCTGCCGACCTCGGGGTCGTGGGTCATGAAGTCGATGAACTGGGCGACCTCCTTGGGGTGCGAGGTGCGCGCGGAGGCACTGAGCATCAGGGAGGCCAGGTACTGGCCCGTGTTCTTGCCGTCGGTGGTGGGAATCGGGGCGAGGCCGTAGCTGCTGTCGCCCTCCGCCGAGTACCGGACGGTGAAGTTGTCCCAGGTGAACTCCGAGGCGCCGTGCCCTGCGGAGAGGGAGGACTTGGGCATGTCCTGCTGGACGACCTTCGGGTCGGTGACGATGCCGGCCTTCACGCGGTTGTAGCCGTCCGTCCACCACTCCGTCAGATCGGCCTTGTCGAAACCGAGTCCGCCTTCGGTGAAGAAGGCCTTGCCGTTCTGGCGGAGGTAGAGGTCGTACAGATACATGATGGCGAAGTAGCCGGTGTCCCCGGCGACCTTCGTCCTGTCGTGAATGGTCTTCAGGGCCTTGAAGTACTCGTCCCAGGTCCAGCCCTGCTGCGGCTCGACGCCCGCCTTCTGGAAGACCTTCTTGTCGATGACGAGTGCCATGGTGTTGGAACCGACGGGAATTCCGAGCTGTTTGCCGTCGACCTCGCCGACCTTCGTGACACCCTCGCGGAAGTGATCGAGGCTCAGATTGCCTGCCTGCACCTGGGACTTGAGGTCGAGCAGAATTCCTCGCTTGTCGTACTTCCGAAGAAATCCGACGGCGTTCTGGAAAACGTCCGGGGGATTTCCGCCGGCCGCCTGCGTCTGGAACTTCTCCCAGAACGACAGGTACGTCTGGAAGTCGGTCTTGACCTTGATCTTCGGGTACTTCTTCTCGAAGAGCGCGACGGTCTGGTTGATCTTCTTGGCCCGCTCCTCGGCACCCCACCACGAGTAACGGATCGTCACCGTCCCGTTCCCGGAACCGCTGTCGCCGCCGCACCCGGTCGTCGCGGCGAGTCCGAGCGCGGCCGCCGAGGCCCCGGCCGCCTTCAGGATCGTACGCCTCTCAAGATTCCTGCTGGTTCCCACAGTCGGGCCCTCCCCGCAGCGTCGTTGCCGCCGTCATGAATCGTTTCAAGTAAGCGCTTGCTGGCACAAGTTACGGAGGGCCCAGGGGTGCGTCAATGATTCGGACAGGAATTTCTTCGCGGCGGCGCCCCGGATCCAGGGCGTCCGGGAGGGGTACGACGGCGGGCGGGCCGGCTGATTGCGCAGGTGAGAGGGGTCTGCGTCAGGCGGACAGGGACGCGAGCCGGTCGATCAGGAGCCGGTTGGTTTCCGCGGGGCGTTCCTGCTGGACGAAGTGGCCGCAGCCGTCGAGGACGTGCGAGCCGACGAGGCCCGGCAGAGTGGCCGGAAACGCCTCGATCGCGTCGACCAGCCACCCGAGGGACGCATCGAGGGCGCCGCCGACGAACAGCGACGGCTGGGTGAGGGGGCGCCCTCGAAGCGGGCCAGGTCCGTCCAGTCCCGGTCCATGTTCCGGTAGCGGTTCAGCGCCCCGGTCAGGCCGGTCCGTTCGAACTCTCCGGCGAGAACGTCGAGGTCGCGCTCGCTCAGCCAGTCCGGCAGCCGGCCGGCCGGGAAACGCTCGCGCAGCGTCCCGCCGCGGCTGACGAAGTGCGGGTCCGGGGCTCCGGGTGCGGGCATGGTGCCGGCGGACAGAGCCGCGTGGAAGCCCGCGAGCCAGCCGCGCACATCGGGCTCGATCTCCGCCTCGGCGCGGCCCGGCTGCTGGAAGTAGGACACGTAGAACTCCTCCTCGCCGCCCATCCGCGCGAACACCTCACTGGGCCGCGGACCACCGGGCGGGGTGTACGGCACGCCCAGCAGTGCCACGGCGCGGAACGCATCGGTCCTGGTCAGCGCGGAGGCAGCAGCGATGGTGGCACCCCAGTCGTGCCCGCCGACCACGGCGGACCGGTCCCCCAAGGCGTCCACCACGGCAACGTTGTCCGCCACCAGGTCGAGCATCCCGTACGCCTCCACGGCCTCAGGCCGTGAGGAGCGGCCGCAGCCGCGGACGTCGACGGCCACCGTGCGGCAGCCCGCAGCGGCCAGCTCCGGCAACTGGTGGCGCCAGCCGTACCAGGACTCCGGAAACCCGTGCACCAGCAGCACCAGCAGCCCGCTGCCCTGCTCCACCAGGTGGACCCGGCCGGCCGGCGAGGGCACCAGGCGGTGAGTGAGGGCTTCGGCAACCTGCGACATGGGTCCTCCTGGAAGCGGGGATGCGTCTACGGGCCTTCGCGCGGAGTCGGGCCTTCGCGCGGAGTCGGGCCTTCGCGCGGAGTCGGATCCCGCTGGCGAGGCACGCCCGCGGGCAGAGCCCTGCGCATCCGGCGAGGCCGCCTGCGGGCCCAGCTGCGTCCGCAGGCAAGGCTGGGCACCGGCCCGACCAGGGCCCGCCGACGAGGCTGGGTGAGGGCACACAGTCCCGCTGGCGAAGCCGGGGACGGCCCAGCCCGATCCCGCTGGCGAGGCCGGGTGAAGGCCCACAGTCCCGCTGGTGAGGCCGGGTGAAGGCCCACAGTCCCGCTGGTGAGGCCGGGTGAAGGCCCACAGCCAGGCCCCGCCGACGAAGCCGGGCACGGGCCCGGCCAGGCCCCACCGACGGGACCGGGTGAAGGCCCACAGTCCCGCTGTCGAAGCCGGGCACCGGCCCAACCGGGTCTTGCCGACGAAGCCGGGTGAAAGCCCGCAGCCAGGTCCGGTCGGAGAGGCCGGGTGAAGGCCCACAACCAGGTCCCACCGGTGAAGCCGGATGCCGGGGCTCAGTCGGCCCCGGCGGAGCTGCCTGCGGTGCCGTCGGGTGTGGCCCCGCAGCAACGATCATCCACCGGACGGCGTAACTCTCACGATGACTTTTTCCGGTTCGGCAACATGCGGGCGGAGCGGGGTCGGCACCGGCCGTTTCTCCGCCGGCCGGGCGTGTCGAGGGGGCCTACACACGACGACGGCCCACCTGCTGTTCGCAGGCGGGCCGTCGGTCCGGGTGGGCGATACTGGGTTCGAACCAGTGACCTCTTCGGTGTGAACGAAGCGCTCTCCCACTGAGCTAATCGCCCGGACGCAGGAAGAACATTACCCCATGTCAGGGGGTGCCTCCGACCAGGGGCAGGACCCGCCTGCGGCGGCGCGGCCCCTGGTGCCGGATCACTGGTCCTTGATCTTCCACGGCATCACGATGCCGAACTTCCACAGGTAGAACCCGGCCAGCGCACCTACGATCACCAGGCCGATCACGGTCAGCGTGATGTTCCGGCGCCGCACCCTGGGATCGAGGGCCCGCTGGGCCGCCTCGGTGACCTTGCGCTTCGTCCAGCGCAGCACGAGCTGGGCCCAGACGAACTCGGTCGCCCAGATCGCCATGCCCCCGAAGATCACCACCCAGCCCGGGCCGGGCAGCGGAAGCATGATGATGCCGGCCACGACGACCGCGAGGCCGACCACGAAGACGCCGACCTGCCAGCTCAGGTGCAGGGCCCGGCGGGCCTTGATGAATTCCGGCGCCCTGGAGCCGAGTCCCCGCTCGGACTGCTCCTCGCCCGCCTTCGCCTTCTCCGCCGCCACGGCGACCTGCCCCGGTTCGTCACTCCCCGTATTCATGCAGCCAAACCCTACCCGAGTGAATCCGGTCACTGAAATGGTCGTAGGTCGCGTACGAGTTCTCGGCCGGAAGAGTTACGTAAAGACACGCAAAACCCTCAGAGGGGTTTACAACGGCACCGTAGGTGGCATGTCGATTTCGCCGACGTGCGAATCCCCGAGCGCACACTGAGCGAAAGGCCCTGGCGCTTATGAACACCACGGTCAGCTGCGAGCTGCACCTGCGCCTCGTTGTGTCGAGCGAGTCCTCCCTGCCTGTCCCCGCAGGCCTGCGGTACGACACGGCCGACCCCTACGCCGTGCACGCCACCTTCCACACCGGAGCCGAGGAGACCGTCGAGTGGGTGTTCGCCCGCGACCTCCTCGCCGAGGGGCTGCACCGCCCCACCGGCACCGGCGACGTCCGCGTCTGGCCATCCCGCAGTCATGGTCAGGGCGTCGTGTGCATCGCCCTCAGCTCCCCGGAAGGAGAAGCTCTGCTCGAGGCCCCGGCGCGGGCCCTGGAGTCCTTCCTGAAGCGAACCGACGCCGCCGTGCCGCCCGGCACGGAACACCGGCACTTCGATCTGGATCAGGAGCTCTCGCACATCCTGGCGGAGAGCTAGGTCGCGTCTCTCGAAGCCGCCCGGCGCCGTCCACTCGGGGAGACGGCTCGGGCCAAGACAACCGCATACGGCACAGACCAGCGCCGTCACCGTGAGTGTTCGCGGGGCGGCGCCGGCCTGTTCTGCGGCCGCGGCGAGGCATAGGGTCGGGGCACAGGACGGTCCCGGGAACCGCCGAGGACACGGAGGCGTTCTACCGGGCAGTCATCGGTGGAGCCGAACCCGGTGCGGTGGGCGTGGTTGTCGCTACCATCGGCCAGCATCGGCGGGCGCCCGCCCGACCCCCCAGGCCAGGGAGCGAAACGTGCTGATCACCCACGACACCCGGTGTGCCCTCGACACCGTGGTGGATCTGGTGAACACCGTGCCGGAGGACGACACGGCGGCGGACGGACTGCCGGATGTCGCGGCTCTCACCGATTTCGTGCGAAGCCACGAAATCAGCGATGTCGGGGTGCTGTCGGAGTTCGACCTGTCGGCCGTGCGCAAGGTCCGGGGCCGGTTCGCGGGGATCTTCGCGGCCCCGGACGCCCGGTCCGCCGCCGGGATGATCAACGAGCTGATCGCCGCGGCCGGGACCACCCCGCGCCTCACGGACCACGACGGCTACGACTGGCATGTGCACTACTTCGCCCCCGGCGCCTCCGTCGCCGACCACCTCGCCGCGGACTGCGGTATGGCGCTCGCGTTCTTCGTGGTGGCCGGAGAGCAGGAGCGGCTGCGGCGCTGCGAGGCGCCGGACTGCCGGCGCGCCTTCGTGGACCTCTCCCGCAACCGCTCGCGCCGCTACTGCGACAGCCGCACCTGCGGGAACCGGCTGCATGTGGCGGCCTACCGGGCGAGGCGCAAGGAAGCGGCGGGCTGACCCCCGAACCGCCGGGGCGACGTCGGCCCCGGCGGGTGGCGCCGGGACTGACGTGTACGGCTCACAGCAACAGCAGGTCGTGCAGCGCAGCCATGAGGAGCAGACACCCGATCACCGCAAGGAAGATCATCAGCGGTGGCTGGGATAGGGCGAAGAGGCACCCGCGCGGCTCGTCCTTCGGCGGCGCGGCCTCGCTCTGTCTCGTGTCCAGCATCTCGCGGTGATGATGACCCAGGGTGTGCCCCCTTGGCGATCAACACACCCTCCGAGTGCCGTACCTCACCGATTTCCGTACCGGCCGTAGCGACTTGCTTCCGTTTGTGAACGGTTTCAGGTCATATGCCGTGCTTCTTGAGGATGGCCTCGATGTCGCTGAAGTCGTCGGCGGAGCTGGTCGGGCGTGGGGCCGCGGCGGGCCGCGATGCGGGGCTCTTACCCGCATCGAGCGAGGGTGCGGAGGCCGCCGGGGCCACCGCGTCGGACCGGCCGCTCCGGGCGGCCTTGCGCTCGGCCCGGGTACCGCCGCGTCGGCGCTCGACGGCACGCGTGCCCGCGAAGAGCAGCCAGGCCGCGCCCAGCACGCCGAAGCCCGCCCAGGCCGTCGGGCTGAAGGCGGTGTCGGCGAGCCAGCCGACGACCCCGGTCATCACCAGGCCGACCGGCACCAGCGAGTACGACGCGATGCGCGCGGCCGAGAGGAAACGCTTGCGGTAGGCGGTGACCACCGCGATGCCCAGGCCCGCCGCGGACACGGCGGAGCAGACGGTCTCGGCAATCATCCGGTCCTCCTGGCGGGCTCGGTCGAACGGCAGGGAACGCAGGGCACCGGCAGGGTGCACTTCGTCCCTTCCATCCTGCACCGACCGGTCCGTGCGATGCCATGCTCCGGGCCGAGATCAGGGACATCTCCGGGTCGCCTCCTCCTGGGGGACCGGTCCGCCGGCACCGGCCCCACCGGGCACGGCGGCCGGGCGTGCCGTACTGTCCCGATTGGGTGGCCCGTGCCCGGCCTGGAAGACTGGTGCGCATGAGCGACTCCTCCCCCGCACGCACCGAACCCCTCGTCCTCGACGTCTGGTGCGAACTCCAGTGCCCCGACTGCCGCGGCGCCCTGGGCGACGTCCGCGCCCTGCGCGCCCGCTACGGCGACCGACTGGAGCTGCGGCTGCGGCACTTCCCGCTGGAGAAGCACAAGCACGCCTTCGCCGCGGCCCAGGCCGCCGAGGAGGCCCTGGAGCAGGGGCAGGGCTGGCCGTACGTCGAGGCGGTCCTCGGGCGGGTCGAGGAACTGGACCGTAAGGGGGAACCCTTCCTGGTCGAGGTGGCCCGTGAACTCGGGCTGGACGCCGAGGAGTTCGACACCTCGCTGATCGACGGCCGGCACATCCTGATCGTCGACGCCGACCAGGCCGAGGGCAAGGCGATCGGTGTGACCGGCACGCCGACCTACGTCATCGGCGGCGAACGCCTCGACGGCGGCAAGGGCCAGCAGGGCCTGCGCGAGCGCATCGAGGAGATCGCGGACCGGCTGCTGGCCGGGGAGGCCTGACCCCGATCCCTACAGCAGCGGCTTGATGAACGCGCTGCGCGTCGTCTCGTAGCCGAGTGACTCGTACAGCCGCTCGGCCGGGGCGTTGCCCGCGAACACGTTGAGCCCGAGGACTAGCCGGCCGGAGCCGACCGCCTGGCGCTCGGCCAGCAGCATGAGCGTACGGCCGTGCCCGCGGCCGCGGTGGGCCGCGTCGGCCTCGACGTCGAAGACGAACGCCTTGGTCTCCTGAAGGGCCAGCCACAGGGTGCCCACGCGTGTCCCCTCGTGTTCCAGAACGCTGAAGACCATGCCGTCGCTCTCCAGGCCGCGCGGCAGCAGCATCTCGTGGTCCCGGCGGGACTTGGCGTACGCATCCGCCTCGGGCACGCCCTGCTCGATCCACTCCCGGGCGTACTGTTCGGACTCGTACTCCTGCCACGCGTCGAACTCGGCCGGGGTCATTGGCCGCGCGTCGCTGCCCGGCGGCAGTTCGGGCGGCGTGTCCCCGAGACGTTTCTCCATGCCGCGGTTGCGCAGCGTGTAGCCGAGGGCGCCTACGAGCCTCAGTGCGGCCTCCGCCTCGGCGGGGACCAGGACCTCGATCCGGCTGCACCCCCAGCTGCGGGCCACTTCCTCCGCCGCTAGCGCGGCCACCGTGCCCCGGCCGCGGCGCCGGTCCGGCTCGGCTATCCGCAGGTTGATGATGCGGGCCACCGAGGCGCCGAGGGACGGCGAGGTGCCGAGGTGGATCTTGCCGACGGGACGGCTGTTCACACACACCTGGTAGCGGCGTGAACGGGTCCCGTCGGGGTGCTGCTGAAGCGGCTCGGCCGGCCGCAGGGTCGTCGTCATCACGGGTGTTCTACCCGCTCCCGAGCCCCGGGTCAGCCGAATTATCCCGCGTTCGTCAGGGGTCCAGGTCCTCGCCGGACCGCTCGTCGAAGATCCGCATCGCCTTGGCGGTCACCGGCCCGGGAGCACCGGGCAGTTCCCGGCCGTCGACGCGGTGCACGGCCTGGACGTCCCGCAGGGTGGAGGTGAGGAAGACCTCCTCGGCCCTCTCCAGCACGTCCAGCGGCAGGTCGGCCTCCTTGGCGCCGGTCCACTCGACGGCCAGGGCCCTGGTGATGCCGGCAAGGCAGCCGGAGGCGACCGGTGGGGTGTGGATCTGGCCGTCCAGGACGACGAAGACGTTCGACCCGGTGCCCTCGCAGAGCTGCCCGACCGTGTTGCCGAACAGCGCCTCGGAGGCACCGTGTTGGTGGGCGCGGGCGAGGGCGACGACGTTCTCGGCGTACGAGGTGGTCTTCAGGCCGGCGAGGGCGCTGCGCTCGTTGCGGGTCCACGGCACGGTGATCACGGCGGTGCGGTCGGGGCGGCGGGTGGTCTCGCCGAGAGCGACCACCAGGGTGGGGCCGCGGTCGCCGCGGTCGGAGCCCAGGGGGCCGTGACCGCCGGTGTAGGTGATGCGCAGCCGGCCCAGCGGCATCGGGTTGGCCTCCAGAACGGCCGTGCAGGCGCGGCGGATCTCGTCGTGGTCGGGGTCGGGCAGGCCGAGGCCGCAGGCCGAGCGGGTCAGCCGGTCGAGGTGGCGGGTGAGCGCGAAGGGCCGCCCGTCGACGGCCTTCAGCGTCTCGAAGATGCCGTCACCGACGGTCAGCCCGTGGTCGAAGACGGAGACACGGGCGGACTCCATGTCCTGCAGCCTGCCGTCCAGCCAGATCCTCATGTGAGAGCTCCTTCGCCCATTCCCGAGCTGCTCGCCCCGTATTCCTCGTACGCCCCCGACGCTACCGCGAGCAGCCGGGACGCCTTCAGTTCGGTCTCCCGCCACTCCCCCTCGGGATCGGATCCCCAGGTGATGCCGGCGCCGGTGCCGAAGCGCAGCACTGCCTCATCCGGGGAGGGCCGGTCGATCCAGAACGTGCGGATGCCCACGGCCAGCTCGCCGACGCCCCGGTCGGCGTCGACCCAGCCGATGCCGCCGCAGTACGGGCCGCGCGGCGCGGTCTCCAGGGCCTCGATGATCCTGAGGGCGCTCGACTTGGGGGCGCCGGTGACCGAGCCGGGCGGGAAGGCGGCGGCCAGCAGGTCCGGCCAGCCGGCGCCGTCGCGCAGCTCGCCGTGGACGGTGGAGACCAGATGGACCAGGCCGGGATGCTTCTCGACGGCGCACAGGTCGGGGACGGTCACGCTGCCGGTGGCGCAGACGCGCCCGATGTCGTTGCGGACCAGGTCCACGATCATGACGTTCTCGGCGTAGTCCTTCTCCAGGAGGTCCGCCTCGGTGCGCCCGGTGCCCTTGATGGGGCCGGACTCGACGGCACGGCCGTCCCTGCGCAGGAACAGCTCGGGCGAGGCGGTGGCGATCTCCACGCCGTGCTCCGGCAACCGGATCGTGCCCGCGTACGGCGCGGGGTTGCCCCGGGCCAGGAGCGCGGTCAGGGCGTCCACGTCGGCGTCCGGTGCGAGGGGCCCGCTGAGCACCCGGCAGAGGTTCGCCTGGTAGACATCGCCGGCCGCGATGTGCTCGCGGATCCGGCGGACGCCCGACTCGTACACGGCGCGGTCGAGGGAAGAGGTCCAGTCCCCCGCCGCCGGTCCGTGCCAGCCGCCCGGCACCGGAGCGGGCACCGGTTCCTCCCGTACGTCCGCGAAGCGTGCGCAGGTCAGCCGGCCCTCGAAGTCCGCGCAGACGGCCCAGAAGCCGGCGGAGTCCAGGGCGGCCGGATCGTCCGTGACGTCGAGGAGACCGGTGGCGAGGCGGTCGCCGAAGCGGGCGAGAGGAGGGAGGCGGGAAGGGAGGTCGAGCACGTGGTCGAGTCTAGGGCGGGTGGCCGAAAGGTGGCCCGGGCATGTCCCTCCGGGGGTGCTGACCACGACGTCCGTCGGGTGTACCGCAGCACGCTGCGCAAACGCGTTTTTGTACTGGCCCGGGAATCCGCTAGAGTTCAACACGTCGCCGGGACGCGGAAGCGGACCGAAACGACAGGCGGACGTAGCTCAGTTGGTAGAGCGCAACCTTGCCAAGGTTGAGGTCGCGAGTTCGAGCCTCGTCGTCCGCTCGAAGGAAGAAGGGGTCTTCCCGATCCCCTACACTCCTGGTGGAGTGGCCGAGAGGCGAGGCAACGGCCTGCAAAGCCGTCTACACGGGTTCAAATCCCGTCTCCACCTCCAAGGACGATTAGCTCAGCGGGAGAGCGCTTCCCTGACACGGAAGAGGTCACTGGTTCAATCCCAGTATCGTCCACTGGATCTTCTGCAAGATCCTTGCCCGCGCGATTAGCTCAGCGGGAGAGCGCTTCCCTGACACGGAAGAGGTCACTGGTTCAATCCCAGTATCGCGCACGCAGTGCCCATGATCCGCTCCACGGAGTGACATCACAGTGATCGTGGTCCCGAGGACGATTAGCTCAGCGGGAGAGCGCTTCCCTGACACGGAAGAGGTCACTGGTTCAATCCCAGTATCGTCCACACACCGGAAAGCCCCCGGCCGTCTCGTACGGC
>NZ_JBEXYL010000134.1:0-16420 GCF_040630895.1 Streptomyces sp. NPDC005728 | reverse complement strand
ACAACGCGACGAGCACCCCGACCTGGCGGTCGGGGTGCTCGTCGCGTTGTCGTAGGCGGGTGCGTTGTGCACTGTCCGGAAGACTCTCGGTGATCCTTCGGATCTGTTGAGCGCCGAGTGGGGATCCAGAGCCTGGCAGACCACTTCTTCGCCCAGGTCTGACGCCGCAGGCGGCGGCCGACATGGTGTCGGCCGCCGCCCGGCGGAAGTGATTCAGGTTCATACGCGTGGAGTGACGTGGCGTCAGCCGGTCGCGCTGCCCGAGACCCACTCGGTCCACGGCATGTTCCAGTCGCCGAGGCCGTTGTCGGGGGCCAGCGTGGTCTTGTCGTCGGAGTTCTTGACGATCACGACGTCACCGGTCATCGAATGGTCGAAGAACCACGCGGCGGGCTGCTTGCCGTCGCCGCCGCCCCTGACGTCCTTCAGGCCCACGCAGCCGTGGCTGGTGTTGACCTTGCCGAAGGTCGAGTCGGCACCCCAGTAGTTGCCGTGGATGAACGTGCCCGAGGCGGTCAGGCGCATGGCGTGCGGTACGGCCTTGATGTCGTACGAGGGCTTGCCGTCCTTCTCCGTGAGGCCGACGCTCGCACCGTTCATATGGATCTGCCCGAACTTCTCGGAGATCACCATCTGACCGTTGTACGTCGGGTGCTCGGGGCTGCCGGACGAGATCGGGATGGTCTTGATCGTCTTGCCGTCCCGTACGACGGTCATCTGCTTCGTCCTGGCGTCGACGGTGCTGATCTGGCTCCGGCCGATCTTGAACGTGACCGTCTTCCGGATGCCGTGGCGGTTGAGCTCGACGGTGACGGTGGAGCCGGGCTGCCAGTAGCTCTCGGGGCGGAAGTCCAGGCGGTTGTCGTTGAACCAGTGTCCGACGACCTGCTGGCCGCTGCTGGAGCTGACCTGGATCTCCGACTCCACGGCGGCCTTGTCGCTGATCGCCTTGTCGAAATCGACCGTCACCGGCATGCCCACGCCGACGGTCGAGCCGTCCTCGGGGGAGAGGTGCCCGATGAAGTCGTTGGCCGGGGAGACCGTGGTGATCGTGGCGTTCCCGGTGGCGGAGCGACCCTGGGCGTCCGCGGCCTCTGCGGCGACCTGATAGCCGGTGGCTCGCTCCAGCCGGCCGTTCGGCTTCCAGGACGTGCCGTCCGCGGACACGGTGCCCGGAATCTCGGCACCGGTCGCGACGGCGGTCATGGTCACCTTGGTGAGCTTGCCGTTGCTGACGGTGACGTTGACGGGGTCGTTGATCCCGACGTTGTGGGCACCTTGCCCGGGCGTGATCTTTATCAGGGCGTCGGAAGCGTCCTGGGTGCCCGTCTGATCCGCCTGCGCCTGCGATTTCGGGTCGTTCCCGGGGGTGTCGTCGCCGGTGGCAGCGTTGCTGGTACCGCCTAGGGCCGTGAGTGCGAGCACGCCGCCGAATACGCCGGCCGCAGCCATCAGCCCGGTGCGTCGCTTACGTACCGTGATCAAACGCTTCTCCCATGCCACTGATCGTTGAATCCCTTGAGCTGGTCACCGGAGGAGTGCAACCGGTTTCAAAGAACTACTTTTACGCATTCATCCGTCCTTAGGGGAGTGAATTGTGGCGAATTCCACGCGCAGCGCGAGCGTCGGCGAGGCTCTGCTCGACGGCCGGACGGCGTGCGGTCGATCTGCTCTCGCCGATAGGTGCAGGCCAGGGCAGGGACGCCGCGATGGGTGTGGTGCCGGTCACGGGCGACAGCCCGCACAGCCGAAGGCCGCCGTCGAGGGCAGCGGCAACGCCTTCATGAACGATGTGCACGCCGCCGTCCTCGTCACCACCGTCCTGTGCGTCGTGGGTGCTCTTCTCGCCCGTCGAGGCGAGTGCCGTCGCGCGCGTCGTCCGGGAGGGCTACGTGCACGTCATCGGCGCCATGCGCGCAACCGGTGACTCTCCCTGGCTTCCGCCATGGGGTTCTTCGTCTGCCGCCCTCCTCGTCCGCGCACGCCGTTGTCGGTGGCGGACGCTACGGTCTGCCCCGTGAACGGGGAGCGAGGCGACGAGTCGGTGAGCCGGCGTGCGACTCTGGATCATGTGCTGGGTCTGATCGCGGACGCTCCCTGGAGCGGAAGCCTGGTTCTGCGCGGAAGCATGGTCATGCCGGCCTGGGTGGGAGCCGCGGCGCGTGAACCCGCCGATCTCGACTGGGTGGTCCTGGAGGACGCCGCCGGGGTCGATCCGCTGGACCCGTATCCGTACGTCGACGCGCTCGACACGGTGCAGCAGTGGCCGGAGGCCGCCGACGGCGCGGCACGGTACGAGATGTGGACGCACGAGGAGTTCGACACCGCCGGGCAGCGGCCCGTTCTCCCACCCGAGGGCCTGCACTGGCTGCCCGACGAGGACGCCGTGGAATCCGGCCCCCCGTACCTGGACCTGCTCGAACGCGTGGCGCAGCGGCCGTGGGCGGCCCCGGGTGTGTTCCTCGACGCGGGGAAGGCGCGCGTGGACGGCACGTGGACGTACACGGAGTACGACACACCAGGGGTGCGGCTGCTCATCCCCTGGCAGAGAGAAGGGGCGCCCGCGGGCGAGGTACGGCTGGACTTCGCCCGTGACGAACTGCTTCCCGAGTCCCCGGTGTGGACCCTGATACCGCGCGGCGACGGGGGAGCGCCCACCGCGGTGCGGACCGTGAGCCGGGAGCTGTCCCTGGCCTGGAAGTTGTTGTGGCTGTACACCGACAGCCGGAACGACGGCCGGGCGCAGGGCAAGGATCTGTACGACGCGGTGCTCCTCGCCGAGGGCGAGGGGGCGTCCCTTACGCCGCGCCTGCTGAGGTCGGTCTTCCGTCGTGCGGCGTGCGGGGAGGCGGACGCTCTCCGCCCGGCTGCGGTGGTGCGGTGGGACGTGGACTGGGCCGGGCTCGAGGAGAAGCACCCGTGGGTGCGGGGCACGGCGCAGGAGTGGCTGCGGCGGCTCGCCCGGGCACTGGGACCGATCGGCGCGTGAAAAAATCGGTACCCGGTCCCTGATCGGTTCCCTAGACTCGCCCTGCATCGCGCGCCGTTGTCACACTTCGGCCGCGCGTTGCGTGACCACTGACATCGAGGGGAGCCGGGCCGTGCGTGACCGTACCGTCGTCCTCTCCCCGTCGCGGTCCGAGGTGATCCTGGTGTCCTCGTCCGTCCGGTGCCCGCTGCGCGGCCGGCACCGGATGCCCGTGACGATGCTCTGACCCGTTTCGCTCCCAGCTCGCACCACACAGCTCACACCTGCCCGGCGGCGGGTGTTCGGGCCGGGTCTGTCTGCGCCTCCGCACGGGAAATCGCGCTGCCCCTTCTCCTGATCCTCAGAAAGGCCATGGGCCGTGCGCACCGACGTCAACCTTCTCGCCGCCGTCCGCAACCTCGGCATCCTCGCCCACGTCGACGCGGGCAAGACCACCGTCACCGAGCGGATCCTGTACGCGACGGGGACCACCCACCGGCGTGGCGAGGTCCACGACGGCACCACCGTCACCGACTTCGACCCCCAGGAACGCGACCGCGGCATCACCATCTTCGCCGCCGCCGTCAGCTGCGCCTGGGACGGCCACCGCGTCAACCTCATCGACACCCCGGGCCACGTCGACTTCGCCGACGAGGTCGAACGCTCGCTGCGCGTCCTGGACGGGGCGGTCGCCGTCTTCGACGCCGTCGCCGGCGTGGAGCCGCAGAGCGAGTCGGTGTGGCGGCAGGCCGACCGGCACGGCGTCCCGAGAATCGCGTTCGTCAACAAGCTGGACCGCGCGGGCGCCGACCTCGACCGGGCCGTCGCCTCCATCCGGGAGCGACTGCATCCGGCGCCGCTCGTCGTCCAGATGCCGATCGGCGCGGAAGGCGGTTTCACCGGTGTCGTGGACCTGGTGCGCATGCGGGCGCTGGTCTGGAACGACGGCAGCGAGGAACCCGCCCGCGGCCCCGTGCCCGATGCCCTGCGCGACGAGGCACTGCGCCGACGCCGGCTCCTGGAGGAGGCCGTGGCCGAACGGCACCCGGCCGCTCTGGAGGAGTTCTGCGACCGGGAGACGCTCTCCGAGGCCACCCTCGCCGCCGCCCTGCGCGACCTCACCCGCACCGGCGACGGTGTGGTCGTGCTGTGCGGTTCCGCCTACCGCAACCGCGGCATCGAACCGCTGCTGGACGCGGTGGTGGCCTACCTGCCGTCGCCGCTGGACGTGCCCGCCGTACGCGGTGTCCACCAGGGCACCGAACAGGGGCGGGCCGCCGATCCCGAGGCGCCGTTCGCGGCGCTCGCGTTCAAGGTGAACGCGGGCAGCACCGGGCGCCTGACCTATGTGCGCGTCTACTCGGGCACGATCGCGAAGGGAGACACCGTGTGGGACCCCGGTACCGGGCGCACCGAACGCGCCGCGCGCATCCTGCGGGTCATGGCGGACCGGCACGCCCAGCTGGACCGGGCGGTCGCCGGGGACATCGTCGCGCTCGCGGGCCTGAAGTCGGCGCGGGCCGGTTCGACCCTGTGCGATCCCGGCGCCCCGCTGCTGCTGGAACCGCCCGTCGTCGCCGAGCCCGTGGTGTCGGTCGCCGTCGAGGCGCGCCGTAGTACGGACACCGGCCGGCTGGCGACGGCGCTGGCACGGCTCGCGGAGGAGGACCCCTCGCTGGTGGTGCGCACCGACGGCGAGACCGGGCAGACCGTGCTGTCCGGGATGGGCGAACTGCACCTGGAGGTCGCGGTGGAGAAGATCCGCGGGGACGGCGGACCGGAGGTCACCGTGGGCCGTCCGAGGGTCGCGCACCGCGAGACCGTCGTGCGCGGGGTGAGCGGACGGGTCCACCGGCACGTCAAACAGGACGGCGGGGCAGGTCAGTTCGCGCATGTCGTCCTCGACGTCGAGCCGCTCGGGGCCGAAGTCGGGGCGACGGGCTTCGAGTTCCGGTCCGTCGTGGTCGGCGGACGGGTGCCCCAGGAGTACGTGCGTGCGGTCGAGGCCGGCTGCCGGGACGCCCTGGCCGAGGGGCCGCTCGGCGGACACCCGGTGACCGGTCTGCGGGTCACGCTGACCGACGGCTCGACCCATGTGAAGGACTCCTCCGACACGGCGTTCCGCACCGCCGGCCGGCTGGGACTGCGCGAGGCGCTGCGCGCCTGCGCGATGGCCCTGCTGGAACCGGTGGCCGACGTCACGGTCACCGTGCCCGAGGACACGGTCGGCGGCGTGCTCGGCGATCTGGCCGCCCGGCGCGGGCGGGTCACCGGCTCCGAGAGCCGGGGCGGCGCGGCGGTGCTGACGGCCACGGTGCCGCTGGCCGAACTGTTCGGCTACGCAACGCGGTTGCGCAGCCGGACCCAGGGGCGGGGCACCTTCACCACCCGCCCCGCGGGCTACGCGCCGGCGGCGCGGGCGGTGCCGGTCCGGTAGACGGTGATGCTCTCACGCCGTTGCGTGAGACGGCCTGCCGGTTCACGTCGTCATCGGGAGTGGCCCGTCGTGTTCGTCACGGACACGACGGGCCACGTGCGGGACCTCCCCATGGCAGGGGGTCCGTTCGAGCAGGGCCGAACCCGCTCGTCCCAGCTGGCACACGGGCCGTATGTCCGCGGAACCACTTGTCGTACGCGGAATGACGGAACGAGGTTCAGGCGCCCTGGGGGAAGGGGCCGGATGCTCCCCCTTGCGCGCTTGTCACGTTCACCGCATGCCTGCCGCACGATTCGGCATCGTCCGAGACGAGGGATGCCGACCGGTCACCTGCGTTGTCAATACACGGGCACCGGCGGACAAGAGCAAAGAAGCGTACGCGCCGGCTCTCCGTACAGGAGTGACTTGAGTTCTTTCGTGGGATTTATAGAAGTGTTGACGGAATGCGGAAGAAACGAGTAGAAGTGACATCCCAAAGAATGCGGCTTGCCCGACCTGAAAAATCACGAGCATGCCGCTCGGTATCTCGCTCCGAAGAGCGGTGAACGTAAGGGAGAAAAGTGTCTGTAGAAATCTACGACCTTTCGGATGAATCGTCTCCGCAATCCGAAGGACACCGGATGTCCCGCGTGCGTCGCGCTCTTCGGGAGAGCACCAAGTTCACTGATGAGCGAGCTGTCGCGAATCCCGAGGTGGCAATCAAGGAGCAGCTGGCGGCCGACAGCCGGCACACGGAGATGCGCGTCGAGAAGGCCCAGGAGTTCATCGGCGGCCTGGTACTTCCGAACGAAGGTCCCCTCGTGGCCCCGGGCCTCCGGCTCGTTCCCGCCGCCGTGGCCCGGACCCTGAACCTGGACACGGTGGCAGACAACCCCGACGACTCCCTCGACGACATCGTGCTGGACGAGCCGACCACCGCTCCGGTCGCCGCAGTGGACGGCAACATCGTTGCGACCTTCGTCGACGGAATCAGGGGACAGCACATCTTCGATGTTCTGGACTCCTGCCTTCTGGCCCAGCTGGTCGCCAACGGAAAGTGCGACCGTGAGAGCCAGCCCGTGGCGTGGACCAGGTATTACGGCCGGGTGCTTGAGCAGGTGGCATGGGTCGTGCCGGCGTTCGACTTCTTCGGGATCCGCTCCGAGGCGGGCCGATTCAGCATGAGTGCGGCTCTCCTCAAGGTGATCTCCGGCATCATGACTGCCGGACAGATCGACCTCGTCTCGGGAGCGATCGAAATGATGCAGGGCCTTCCGGCCGACGACCGCCGCCTGCAGATCTTTCGGCACAACTCGGTGGAAGCAAACGCGGGGAACTTCCAAGTGGATTCCGTCGGCGAGTCCCAGAACGGGATGGTCTCGCTCAAGCTCTGCGCGTTCAATTTCCGCACCAGTGAGAACGTGACGGATGTGCTGTGGTGGCGTTTCAGCAGTCAAGCCACCCTGCTCCAGGCGACGCGAACGACATTTGTGCTCAACACGCACATATACGATCGGATCCGTGACGCCGTCAGTGCCAAACTCGGAGACCGCGCCCAGAAGTTCATCGCAGGCCTTCCCGACTTCTCGGACGAGGAGGGTGGAGGCGACCGCTGATGCCGGACCCGCACCAGCACAAGGATCCGGCAGACGCGGCCCGCGTCGAGGCGGCGGCCGAAGACGGAAGGCGGGTCGACGAGACGAGGGTCTCGGAGACCTTGAGCGCCCTGCGCGAGCTCGATGTGGGTCCTGAGCCGGCGCAGTCCAAGGGGTTCGGCACCGAGGAGGCCGGCGCCGCAGTCGCCGCCGCCCTCGTTTCCGTCACCTCGAGGGTTTCCTCGCAGCATGTCCAGGATGTCTTCCGCAGCCTGCTCCTGGCTCAACTTGCCGCCACCGCGAAAGCGGACCGCCTCGCCGAACCCGCAGTCTGGTACAAGTACCACCAGTCAACGCTCGAGCAGATCGGGTGGGTGGCATCGCAGAGCACCGTATTCACGGCATACTCCCCGTCGACGGTTCCGTACACCATCACCACCGTCGTCACGGACCTGATGGAGTCCGTGACCACGGCGGGTGAGGCGGAGCTCGTCCGTCGCACTCTCCGGTCCTTCACCGGTGACTCGAGCGAACCCGCGCAATTCGTATGGGAATGCCCGAGTCACGCGGGCGGCAAGGGGAACTTCCAATTCGCCCTGGCGTCGGAAGGGTCCGGTGGATCCGGCCTGATGCTCCGGGTGGGTCGGTTCTCCTTCACCACCAGGAAGTACGTGACACGCCTCAGCAAGGAACGCTTCGAGTCGGACGCCCGGTTCCAGAGATCCCTCGTCACCCTGGTCCTCGACGAACGGGTGCACGCCCGGCTGCGAGAGGCCGTAGCGGCGAAACTCGGGAACCGAGCGGACGGAATGGTCGCCGGCATCGACCTCGTGCGGCTCGAAGACGCCGATCAGGGACGGGACGATGTCCGGCCGGGGCGCATGTGACGGCCCGGTCCGGCGTCGCTCCCACCGCAGCCGGCGGGTGACGACCCGAGCGGGTCACCGGCACGCTGCCGGTCGCCCCGGCTGACCACTGCGTCACCGGGGCCCGCGGTGATCCCATGGACGAGAAGACCGGATCGCGCTCGTGGTCCGGTGGCCGCGCCACAGGCCGGCCGCGTCGCGCAGCATCGGAACGCGTGGTGGTGTCCGGCCCGCGGTGACGGCGAGCGCGGACGCCGCGCCGGCCAGGGCCGCCTGCACAGGGCCGCCTGCACAGGGCCGACCGGCGGCCGTCGCCCACGGCACCAAGGTGGTCGCCGGTCGGCCCGCCGTTGTCTCGTTCCGGGCGCCGGGCAGATCGCCCGGTGGGGGCTTCCGGCCCGTGGAAGCGCGACCGCCACCTGGCTGCCCCGTGCCGTGTGCGCACCGTGAGGCAGCCGGTACCGTTCGCGCGGTCGCTTCCTCGGACGAACCGTGCGTCCGACGCCGCCCACGGAGGCGGCCTGTTCAGACCGACCGCCCGTCCGGTGCGGTCCGCCAGGCCGGTGAGGGCACCGTCCGGGCCGCGGGTCGTGGCCGGTGCCCGCCGCGTGCGAAGAACGCGGCCAGGGGGAGGACCGCCGCGCCCACGGTGACCGCGTCCGGGCCGAGGCGGCCCAGGCCGATGCGGACGCGGCCCGCGGGGAAGCGGAGGGCCTGGGCGAGGGCGTGGCCGCGGACCTCGTCCAGAAAGCCGCCGCCGAGCCGGAGGCCCGCCCAGCCGCCGATCAGGACGCGTTCTGGCTGGAAGAGGTTGATCAGGTCGGACAGGCCGGCGCCCAGGTACTCGGCGGTCTCGGCGAGGACGGCCGCCGCCACCGGATCGGGCGTGCGGCCGCCCACGGGGCGGGCCGCGGCGAGCAGTTCGGTCAGGGCCCGCTCCTCGCCGGCTCCGGCCGACGGCCTCCCGCCCGCCTCCCGCCAGCGTGCCACCAGCGCCTCCGCGCCCGCGTACGCCTCCAGGCAGCCCAGGGCGCCGCACCGGCACCGGCGCCCGCCGACCCGTACCGTCAGATGCCCCCACTCCACCGCCCGCCCCTGTGCCGCCTCCTCGGTGACCACGCAGGCGCCGACGCCGGAGCCGAAGAGCACGACCACGGCGTTGCTCGCGCCGCGGCCGGCGCCGAACCACATCTCTGCCTGCCCCAGGGTCTTGGCGCCGTTGTCGATGAAGTACCGGACGTGCGGCGGGAGTCGGCCGGTGCGGCGGAGCAGCTGTTCCAGCGGGACCGCGTCCCAGCCGATCGTCTGGCCGTGGACGACCGCTCCCTGATCGCCGGTGTCCTCGATGATGCCGGGGACGCCGATGCCGACGCCGAGCAGGCCGTCGGGGGAGGCGCCGGCCGTGCGGAGCACTTCGGCGACTCCCTCGTGCACATGGCCGGCGACGGCGTCGACGTCGTAGCCGCGTGGGCCGAGGGGGCGCTCCGCGCGGGCCAGTTCGGTGAGGTCGAGGTTGAGCAGTTCCACGCGGACGCGGGTCTCGCCGACGTCCACCCCTATGAGCCGGCCGCTGTCGGGTCGTATGCGCAGCAGCCGACGGGGGCGGCCGGCGTCGGAGCCGACGCTGCCCGCCTCCTCCACCAGACCGTCGGCGAGCAGTTCGGCGACGACGTTGCTGACGGAGCCCGAACTCAGCCCGGTCGCCGGGCCGAGCGCCTGCCGGCTCGTCGGGCCGTCGAAATACAACCGTTGCAGAACGGCGCTCCGGCTCTCCCGCCGCAGGTCACGCACCGTGCGGCCGCCCAGCCCCGCCATCCGACCTCCCTGGTTCGCGTGCTCTTGCGGCCCGCCGGACCGGACACCGATGTCGGATCCCTTGACGAGCGTTTCTCCCGAGGTTTAACTCACATCCTAAATTAAGCCATGAGGGGCTTCGGGGGCCGAACGGGATGTCGGCTTCGGCGAGCGGCCCCGAAGGGTCTCGACTCCCGGAAAGGGACACCAGGAGCCATGCGCAGCATCCGAGCCGCGGCCGTAGGCGCCGTCACCCTGTCTCTCGCCCTCGCGGCCACGGCCTGCGGAGGCGGTTCGTCGAACGGCGGCGGGTCCGACGACTCGCCGAAGACGCTGACGTACTGGGCCTCCAACCAGGGTGCCAGCGTAGAGATCGACAAGCAGGTCCTGCAGCCCGAACTCGACAAGTTCGAGAAGCAGTCGGGCATCAAGGTGAAACTGGAGGTCGTGCCCTGGTCCGACCTGCTCAACCGGATCCTCACCGCGACCACTTCCGGTCAGGGCCCGGACGTGCTGAACATCGGCAACACCTGGAGCGCCTCCCTCCAGGCCACCGGCGCGCTGCTGCCGTGGGACACGAAGAACTTCGACGCGATCGGCGGCAGGGACCGGTTCCTCGACTCCGCGCTGGCCTCGACGGGCGTCCAGGGCAAGGACCCGGCGGCCGTGCCCCTGTACGCGATGGCGTACGGGCTCTACTACAACAAGAAGATCTTCGCCGACGCGGGCATCGGCAAGCCGCCCGCCACCTGGGACGAACTGGTCGCCGACGGCCAGAAGATCAAGGCGAAGGGCAAGTCGCCCCTCGGCGCCGAGGGCGCGAACGTCTCGGAGAACGTCCACCACGTCTTCGTCTTCGCCAAACAGCACGGCGCCGACTTCTTCACGGCCGACGGCAAGCCCGACTTCACGAGCGACAAGGTGGTCGCCGCGGTCCAGCAGTACGTCGACCTGATGGCCGAGGACAAGGTCATCCCGACCGGGAACGCCGAGTACGCGCAGAACCAGTCGGTGAGCGACTTCGCCAAGGGCAAGCAGGCGATGCTGCTGTGGCAGTCCGCCGCCGCCAACCTCAAGTCCCAGGGCATGAGCGAGGACGCCTACGGCGTCGCCCCCGTACCCGTGCAGTCCGGCACCCCCGGCACCGGCACCCGGATCAACTCGATGGCCGCGGGCATCAACGTCGCCGTCTTCGGGAACAGCCACAACCTCGACGGCGCCCGGCAGTTCGTGAAGTTCCTGACCGGCGACGACGAGCAGAAGGTCCTCAACAAGGCCTACAGCACGATCCCGCCGGTCAAGTCCGCGCAGAGCGACGCCGCGTTCGACACCCCGGCCTTCGCCGTCCCGAAGGAGACCCTGGCCACCAGCTCCGCCCCGCTGCCGCAGGTCGCCTCCGAGTCGCAGTTCGAGACGGTGGTCGGCACGGCGGTGAAGGACCTGTTCGCGGATGCCGCCGCCGGACGCGCGGTCACCACCGACTCCGTCAAGGCGAAGCTGGAGAAGGCCCAGCAGCAGATGCCGGCGGCCTGAGCGCGATGACCACGACCACCACCGCCGTCACGGAGCCGGTGCGTGCGGCCTCCCCCGGTGCGGCGCGCGGCCCGCGCCGCACCGGGCGGATCCGGCGCGTCGGTCTGCCGTACCTGCTCCTCCTGCCCGCCCTGCTCCTCGAACTCCTCGTCCATCTGGTGCCGATGGTCATCGGCATCGTGATGAGCTTCAAGGAACTCACCCAGTTCTACATCCGCGACTGGGGGAGCGCCCCCTGGTCCGGCCTCGGCAACTACCGGGTGTCGGTGGACTTCGACGCCCCCGTCGGCGAGGCGCTGCTGCACTCCTTCTTCGTCACCGTCGGCTTCACCCTGCTGTCGGTCGGCCTGTGCTGGCTGATCGGCACCGCCGCCGCGGTCTTCATGCAGGACACCTTCCGCGGCCGCGGCCTGCTGCGCGCCCTGTTCCTGGTGCCGTACGCGCTGCCCGTCTACGCGGCCGTCATCACCTGGGTGTTCATGTTCCAGCACGACAACGGCCTGGTGAACCACGTCCTGCACGACCAGCTGCACCTCACCGACAAGCCCTCCTTCTGGCTCATCGGCGACAACAGCTTCTACGCCCTGCTGACCGTGTCGGTGTGGAAGGGCTGGCCGTTCGCCTTCCTCATCGTGACGGCCGGACTGCAGAACATCCCGAAGGAGCTGTACGAGGCGGCCGCGCTGGACGGCGCCGGGATGTGGCAGCAGATCCGCCGCATCACCCTGCCCTCGCTCCGGCCGGTCAACCAGGTGCTGGTCCTGGTGCTGTTCCTGTGGACGTTCAACGACTTCAACACGCCGTACGTCCTGTTCGGCAAGGCCGCCCCCGAGGCCGCCGACCTCATCTCGGTCCACATCTACCAGGCCTCCTTCGTCACCTGGAACTTCGGCACCGGCTCCGCCATGTCCGTCCTGCTGCTGCTCTTCCTGCTGGTCGTGACCGGCGCGTACCTCCTGTTCACCTCGCGCGGACGGAGGGCGGCCGCCGATGTCTAGCTCCCACGGCTCCCCGACGGCCCCGCCGCGCTCCTTCCTGTGGTCCCGGCGGATCTTCCTCACCCTGCTCACCGGCTTCGTGCTGGTGCCGGTGTACGTGATGGTCTCCAGCTCGCTGAAGCCCCTCGCGGACGTCACGGGCGAGTTCCGCTGGCTGCCGAGCGGGCTGACCGTCCGCCCCTACATCGACATCTGGTCGACGGTCCCGCTCGCGAAGTACTTCGTGAACTCGCTGATCGTGGCGGGCGCGGCGACGATCTGCTCGGTGGTCATCGCCGTGTTCGCCGCCTACGCCGTCAGCCGCTACGACTTCCGCGGCAAGCGCGTGTTCACGGTCACCGTCCTGTCGACGCAGATGTTCCCGGGCATCCTCTTCCTCCTCCCGCTCTTCCTCCTCTACGTCAACATCGGCAACGCCACCGGCATCGCCCTGTTCGGCTCGCGCGGCGGCCTGGTCCTGACGTACCTGACCTTCTCCCTCCCCTTCTCCATCTGGATGCTGATCGGCTACTTCGACTCCGTGCCGCGCGACCTGGACGAGGCGGCGCTGGTGGACGGCTGCGGCCCGCTCGGCGCGCTGCTCAGGATCGTCGTACCGGCCGCGATCCCCGGCATCGTCGCCGTCGCCGTGTACGCCTTCATGACCGCGTGGGGCGAGGTGCTCTTCGCGTCCGTCATGACCGACGACACCACCCGCACCCTCGCCGTCGGCCTCCAGGGCTACTCCACCCTCAACAACGTCTACTGGAACCAGATCATGGCCGCCTCGCTCGTCGTCAGCGTGCCCGTGGTGGCCGGCTTCCTCCTCCTCCAGCGCTATCTCGTCGCCGGTCTGACGGCGGGCGCCGTCAAGTGACCGACACCTTGTACTCCGAAGGGACTTCCGTGTCCGAACGCATCGACCTCGCCGCACTCCCGGACGACTTCCTGTGGGGCACGGCGACAGCGGCGTACCAGATCGAAGGGGCCGTCGCCGAGGACGGCCGTTCACCGTCGATCTGGGACACCTTCTCGCACACCCCGGGGAAGATCGCGAACAACGACAACGGCGACGTCGCCTGCGACCACTACCACCGCTGGCGCGCGGACATCGGTCTGATGCGGCAACTCGGCGTCAACGCCTACCGGTTGTCCGTCGCCTGGCCGCGGGTGCACCCCGGCGGGGACGGTCCGTCGAACCCCAAGGGCCTCGCCTTCTACGACGAGTTGACGGACGGCCTGCTGGAGGCGGGCATCACCCCGTCCGTCACCCTCTACCACTGGGACCTGCCGCAGACGCTGCAGGACCGCGGGGGCTGGCCGGAGCGGGCGACCGCCCTCGCGTTCGCCGAGTACGCCTCGACCGTCGCCGAACGCCTCGGTGACCGCGTGGGCCTCTGGGCGACCCTCAACGAACCCTCCTGCTCGGCCTGGATCGGCCATCTGGAGGGCAAGATGGCCCCCGGCTGGACCGACCTGAGCGCCGCCGTACGCGCCTCCTACCACCTGCTCCTCGGCCACGGCCTCGCCACGCAGGCGATCCGCGCAGCCGCCCCGGGTGCGCAGGTCGGCATCGTCAACAACCTCTCCACCGTGCACGCCGCCACCGACCGCCCCGAGGACCTGGCGGCCGCCCGCCGCCACGACGGCCATGTGAACCGCTGGTGGCTCGACCCGGTGCACGGCCGCGGCTTCCCCGCCGACATGGTCGAGACGTACGGCGTCGAACTCCCCGAGCAGCCGGGCGACTCGCAGACCATCGCGGCCCCGCTGGACTGGCTGGGACTGAACTACTACTTCCCGGCGTACGTCGCCGACGACCCCGACGGCCCCGCCCCCCGCGTCCGTTCCGTGCGCCGCCCGGACGTCCCGCGCACCGGCATGGACTGGGAGATCGACGCGAGCGGCATCGAGACGCTGCTGCTGCGCCTCACCGAGGAGTACGGCGCCCGGAAGATCCACGTCACCGAGAACGGCTCGGCCTTCCCGGACGTGGTCCATCCCTACGGCACCGTCGACGACCCGGAGCGCCAGGACTACCTGGAGCAGCACCTCGCCGCCTGCGCCTCGGCGGCCCGCAAGGGCGCCCCGCTGGCCGGCTACTTCGCCTGGTCGCTGCTGGACAACTTCGAGTGGGCGTACGGCTACGCCAAGCGCTTCGGCCTCGTCCACGTCGACTACCGCACCCAGGTGCGCACGATCAAGGGCAGCGGACACCGGTACGCGGACATCGTCCGCGCCCACCGCGGCCGGACGCGCCGGGCCGCCTGAGTCCGGCCCGGACGACCGGTGGGTGCGGGTGCGGGATCCCGCACCCACCGGTTACCGGCGGCGGGAGTCCGGCGCCGTCGCCCGCCTTGATGCATAGGCTCTGCAAGTGCATGAGTTCAGCATCAGGACCGCAACCCCCCACGACCTCGACGGTGCCCGCTCCGTCATGCTCGACACCGTCCACCGGGACTTCGGCAGCGGATACGTGCCCCGGTGGCAGGCGGAACCCGTGGCCCGCGCCTGGCTGCCCGACCTCGCCGAGAACGGCAGGCTCGGCCTGTACACCGCCGCCCTGTCCTCGGTCTCCGGCCTGATCGTGCTGCTCGGCAGCGCCGCCTCGGGCGCGCTCCTCGACGCCGGGCTGCCGCCCGCCGTGCGTGGCTGGTCCTGGCCGCCGTTCCGGCCGCGGCGGTGCTGGTCCTGCCGCGACCTGCGCGGTGACCGAACAGGCCGTCGGCACACCATGTATGACCCGGTCGTGGGAGGATCCCTCACCATGAGCGCGTCGCCGGCCGTGAGGAGCCTGCGTGCCGCGGTGTTCGCCGCGGTGTGCGTGCTGCTCGCTGCCGCCGGGCACGGCCTCGCCACGGGTGCCGTGCCGCCGCTGTGGGCCGACGCCGCCGCCCTCCTGGTCGTGTTCGTGCCCGCCTGTGCGCTCGGCGGACGGGAGCGGTCGCTGCCCGGCATCGGCGCGGCCATGCTCCTCACCCAGGCGGGCCTGCACCTCGCCTTCGACGCGGCCGGGCGGACCACCGGTCCGGGCCGTACGCACCTCATGAGCAGGACAGCAGCTGTGCCGGGGCACACCATGGCCGCCATCCCGGGCCACGGCACGGCGGCGATGCACGCCCACGCGACGGCCCACGCCGCCACCGTCCACGCCCACGCCATGGCCGCGCACCTCCTTGCCGCCCTCGTCGCTTCCTGGTGGCTGAGGCGGGGCGAGGCCGCGCTGTGGTCGCTGCTGCGCCGCGCCGTCGCGCTCGTTCCGGGCCTCGTCGCCTGGTGGCGGGGCGCCCCGCTGCCCCTCCCGGCCGGGCGCGCCCCGAGCGTCCCGGTCGGCCCTGCGCCGCCCCGCCGCACCGCGCTGCGGCACGCGGTGAGCCGTCGCGGACCCCCGGCCCCGATCCCGTACCCGGTCTGACCACCCGCACACGCCACTCGTACGGAGATCCACTCACCCATGTCCACGACACGTACCGCCCTGCGCCGCGCCGCGGCCGTCACCGCCCTGACCGCCGCCGGACTCCTCGCCGCGGCCGGCGTCGCCTCCGCGCACGTCACCGTCCACCCGGACAGCTACGCCAAGGGAGCCACGGACGGTGTGCTGACCTTCCGCGTCCCCAACGAGGAGGACACCGCCTCGACCACCGAGGTGCAGGTCTTCCTGCCCACCGACCACCCCGTCCTCGGGGTCCTGGTCCACCCGCAGGACGGCTGGACCGCCAAGGTGACCACCACCAAGCTCAGGACGCCGGTCAAGACCGACGACGGCACCATCACCGACGCGGTCTCCGCGATCACCTGGACCGGCGGGAAGATCGGCGCCGGACAGTACGAGGACTTCGACGTCGCCTTCGGCCAGTTGCCCGAGGACACCGGCCGGTTGACGTTCAAGACGCTGCAGACCTACTCCGACGGCAAGGTCGTCCGCTGGATCGAGGAACCGAGCGGAGGGGACGAGCCGGAGAACCCGGCGCCCGCGCTCAAGCTCACGGCCGGCGCGCGGACGACGGCCCCGGCGGCGTCGAAGAGCAGCGGCACCGGTACCGCCGAGGCTGCGGACGCGAGCGACTCCACGGCCCGCGGGCTGGGCGTCGCAGGTCTCGTGGTCGGCGTACTGGGCCTGGCCGCGGCGGCCTTCGCCCTCGTGCGAAGCCGCTCCGCACGGTCGTAACCGCCGGCGGACGCACGCAAGGGCCCGGACCGGCAGTCGGTCCGGGCCCTTCCCACTGTCCCGGGCGCCCTCAGCGGCCCGCCAGCTCCAGCAGCCTCGGCTC
>NZ_JBEXYL010000133.1:0-16716 GCF_040630895.1 Streptomyces sp. NPDC005728 | reverse complement strand
CAGCGCCGATGGTACTGCAGGGGGGACCCTGTGGGAGAGTAGGACGCCGCCGAACTCCTTTTACAGCTCCGGCTCTTGGGCACTGCCCAGGAGCCGGAGCTTTTTTGCGTTGAGGTAAGGTCAGGGGGCATCGTTGGCTCGTTTTAGCACAGGAGGCCCCCGGGTGGAGGTCCAGGAGACCCGCGTCCAGACGGAACGGGTCCTCACCATCCCCAACATCCTCAGCATGGCGCGGTTGGTGGGCGTACCCCTGTTCCTCTGGTTGATCCTCAGGCCGGAGTTCGGGGGCCCCAACAGCGACGGCTGGGCCCTCCTCGTGCTGGCCTTCAGCGGGATCAGCGACTATCTCGACGGCAAGCTCGCCCGGCGCTGGAATCAGATCAGCAGCCTCGGCCGGCTCCTCGATCCCGCCGCCGACCGGCTCTACGTCCTTTCCACCCTGGTGGGCCTCACCTGGCGCGAGATCCTGCCGATCTGGCTGACCGGCCTTCTCCTCGCGAGAGAACTGGTTCTGCTGGTGATGGTGGGCATCCTCAGGCGTCACGGCTATCCGCCGCCGCAGGTGAACTTCCTCGGGAAGGCGGCCACCTTCAACCTGATGTACGCCTTCCCGCTGCTGCTCCTCAGTGACGGAAGAGGATGGATCGCGTCACTCGCTGCAGTTTTCGGATGGGCGTTCGCAGGATGGGGTACAACCCTCTATTGGTGGGCAGGAGTGCTCTACGTGGTACAAGTCCGCCGCCTGGTGGTCCGCGCGGACGCCACGGCCGATTGAGCTCGTTGATTGTCCGGACATAGTGGCCCGATGGCCTGCTGCGGAGAACTGCGGGACAATCTGGACGGGTGAAGTCGGCTAGACCGTCGTCTCTTTAGGAGGACGCTTCCGACATGAAGGCCGTCGTGATGGCCGGTGGCGAAGGCACACGCCTTCGCCCTATGACCTCCAGCATGCCCAAGCCGCTCCTGCCGGTGGTGAACCGCCCGATCATGGAGCATGTGCTACGGCTGCTCAAACGGCATGGGCTCAACGAGACCGTTGTCACCGTGCAGTTCCTGGCATCGCTCGTCAAGAACTACTTCGGGGATGGCGAAGAGCTCGGAATGGAGCTCACATATGCCAACGAGGAGAAGCCACTCGGTACCGCCGGAAGCGTCAAGAACGCCGAAGAGGCGTTGAAGGACGATGCTTTCCTCGTCATCTCCGGTGACGCCCTGACCGACTTCGATCTCACCGACCTGATCAATTTCCACAAGGAGAAGGGCGCACTGGTCACCGTTTGTCTGACCCGGGTGCCCAATCCGCTGGAGTTCGGCATCACCATCGTCGACGAGGAAGGCCAGGTCGAGCGTTTCCTGGAGAAGCCGACCTGGGGGCAGGTCTTCTCCGACACGGTCAACACAGGCATCTACGTCATGGAGCCCGAGGTTTTCGACTATGTCGAAGCCGATGTTCCCGTCGACTGGTCCGGAGATGTCTTCCCGCAATTGATGAAGGAAGGCAAGCCGATCTACGGCTATGTCGCCGAGGGTTACTGGGAAGACGTAGGCACCCACGAGAGCTACGTCAAGGCCCAGGCCGACGTCCTGGAAGGCAAGGTCAACGTCGAAATCGACGGATTCGAGATCTCCCCGGGCGTCTGGGTGGCCGAGGGCGCCGAGGTCCACCCCGATGCCGTGCTCCGCGGGCCGCTCTACATCGGTGACTACGCCAAGGTGGAGGCCGGCGCCGAAATCCGCGAGCACACCGTCGTCGGTTCCAATGTCGTCGTCAAGAACGGTGCCTTCCTGCACCGGGCCGTGGTCCACGACAACGTGTACGTCGGCCAGCACAGCAATCTGCGCGGCTGCGTCGTCGGCAAGAACACCGACATCATGCGGGCCGCCCGGATCGAGGACGGCGCGGTCATCGGTGACGAGTGCCTGATCGGTGAAGAATCGATCGTTCAGGGCAATGTGCGGGTCTACCCGTTCAAGACGATCGAGGCGGGCGCCTTCGTCAACACCTCGGTCATCTGGGAGTCGAGAGGGCAGGCGCAGCTCTTCGGTGCCCGGGGTGTCTCCGGAATCCTGAACGTGGAGATCACGCCCGAGCTGGCCGTACGGCTGGCAGGCGCTTATGCGACCACGCTGAAGAAGGGTTCCACGGTCACTACGGCCCGTGACCACTCCCGGGGTGCCCGTGCCCTCAAGCGGGCGGTGATCTCCGCGCTCCAAGCCAGTGCCATCGACGTGCGGGACCTGGAGAACGTTCCGCTCCCCGTGGCCCGGCAGCAGACCGCCCGGGGCAGCGCCGGCGGCATCATGATCCGGACCTCGCCGGGTGTGCCCGACTCCGTCGACATCATGTTCTTCGACGGGCAGGGCGCGGACCTCTCGCAGGGCGGACAGCGCAAGCTCGACCGGGTGTTCGCACGCCAGGAGTACCGCCGGGCGTTTCCCGGTGAGATCGGCGACCTGTACTTCCCGGCGAGCGTCTTCGACTCGTACACCGGCTCGCTGCTGCGGAACGTCGACAGCACCGGGATAGCGGAGTCGGGTCTGAAAGTCGTCGTGGACGCCTCCAACGGCAGCGCCGGCCTCGTCCTGCCCAGCCTGCTCGGCAAGCTCGGTGTGGACTCGCTGACGATCAACCCTGGTCTCGACGAGTCGAGGCCCACGGAGACCGCCGAGATGCGCCGTAACGGGCTGGTGCGCCTCGGCGAGATCGTGGCGTCCTCGGGAGCCGCGTTCGGTGTCCGGTTCGACCCCGTCGGCGAGCGGCTGTCGCTGGTGGACGAGAAGGGCCGGATCATCGAGGACGACCGGGCCCTGCTCGTGCTGCTGGACCTGGTGGCCGCCGAGCGGCGGAGCGGACGTGTGGCGCTGCCGGTGACCACGACCCGAATCGCCGAACAGGTGGCCGCCTATCACGGCACGCAGGTCGAATGGACCACGACCTCTCCCGACGACCTCACGCGCGTGGGACGCGAAGAGGGCACCATCTTCGGAGGTGACGGCAAGGGCGGGTTCATCGTCCCTGAGTTCAGCGGTGTCTACGACGGCACGGCTGCCTTCGTGCGGCTGATCGGGCTGGTGGCGCGCACGCAGCTCACTCTGAGCCAGATCGACGCGCGGATTCCGCGGGCGCACGTCCTCAAGCGGGACCTCGCGACCCCGTGGGCCGTCAAGGGCCTGGTGATGCGGCGGGTCGTGGAGGCGGCTGGCGATCGCTTTGTCGACACGACGGACGGCGTGCGGGTCGTGGAGAGCGACGGGCGCTGGGTGATGGTGCTGCCCGACCCGGCCGAGGCCGTCACCCATCTGTGGGCCGAGGGACCGGACGACGCCTCGGCGCAGGCGCTGCTGGACGAGTGGTCGGCCGTGGTGGACAGCGCCGGACGGTAGAACCGGCGGCTCCGGACTGCAAAAGGCACCGCACACGCGCGTGCCGGACACGTGTCCCCCAGGGGGCCTGTCCGGCACGCCGGTGGGGCCATTCGGAGGTACTGCTCGCGACATGCGACGATGTGCGGCATGCCGCAGCAACCCCCCGTTCGGAGCAGCCCCACGCGGCCGCAGCGTCCGGACGCCTCCATGTCGTTGATCACCAACGTCATGGACCACAGCCTCGACGACGGGTATGCCGAGGCCGCCGCCCGGAAGGAGTCCCGGGGCGAAGGCGGGCTGCCGAAGACTCTCAGGGCGAAGCTGGGTCTGGCGGCCGGACTGGTCCTCACGGCGTTGGTGGTGACCGTCGGGGCGGCACAGGCGCGCGTGGCGGCGCCCGTGGTGGCCAAGGAGCGCCAGGAGCTGATCGACCGGGTCGACCGAGAGACCGCGGACGCGGACAGCCTGGAGAAGGATGTCGACGAACTGCGCGACGACGTCGACGCGCGCCAGCGGGCGGCACTGAAGCAGAGCGGCGGCGCCGAGGGAGGCCTGGTGGGCATCCTGTCGGGCGCCACCGGGGTGCACGGCCCCGGGGTGAAGCTCGTGGTCAACGACGCCAAGGAAGCCAGTACGGGCGGCGATGGCACGAATCCTCGTGAGACCTCCGGCTTCTCCGACACCGGGCGGCTGCGCGACCGGGACATGCAGCGGGTGGTGAACGGGCTGTGGGCCTCCGGGGCCGAGGCCGTCTCCATCAATGGACAGCGGCTGACGGCCCTGTCCGCGATCAGGGCCGCGGGTGACGCCATACTGGTCGACAACAGGCCGCTGGTGCCGCCGTACACGGTGCTGGCGGTGGGGGACGGGGAGCGGCTGAGCACCAGGTTCCGGAACAGCGCCGACGGGCTGTATCTGCATGCCCTGGAGGAGAACTTCGGCATCCGCGCCACCATCTCCGCGGAGGGCGACGTCCGGTTGCCCTCCGCGCCGAGTGTGATCGTACGCACAGCACAGCCGAACGCCGAGAAGACTGAGAAGGGCACATCGTGATCGCCGTACTGGGCCTCGTCGTGGGAGTCGTGGCCGGCCTGTTGGTCCGACCTGAGGTTCCGGCGGTCGTCGAGCCTTATCTGCCGATCGCCGTCGTGGCGGCGCTGGACGCCGTGTTCGGTGGTCTGCGGGCCATGCTGGACGGCATCTTCGACGACAAGGTCTTCGTGGTGTCGTTCCTGTCGAACGTCGTCGTGGCCGCGCTGATCGTGTTCCTGGGCGACAAGTTGGGTGTGGGCGCGCAGCTGTCCACGGGTGTCGTGGTCGTGCTCGGTATCCGGATCTTCTCGAATGCCGCGGCTATCCGACGGCACGTCTTCAGGGCGTGAGGTCGATGAGCAACCAGGAGGAGCAGCCGGAGAACAGGCTGCGCAAGGAACTGCCCGCCGAGGTGCCGGCCGCGGCCGCCGAGTCCGAGCAGCCGTCCGAGCAGCCGTCCGTGCAGGCATCCGCTGAGAGCGGTGAGCCGCAGCTCACCGGGCGCCAGCGGCTGGTCAAGGGGCTGTGGCCGCCGAGGTTGACCCGGGCCCAACTCATCGTCGCACTGCTGTTGTTCGGCCTCGGTTTCGGACTGGCCGTGCAGGTGGCGTCGAACAGCGACAGTGACAGCGCGCTGCGCGGCGCCCGTCAGGAAGATCTTGTTCGCATCCTCGATGAACTGGATGACCGTACTCAGCGTCTTGAAGACGAGAAGCAGGGACTCGAAAAGCAGCGCCAGGAGCTGCAGAGCAGCTCCGACCAGGCCGCAGAGGCGCGGAAGCAGACCGCCGAGAAGGAAAAGCAACTGAGCATTCTGGCGGGCACCGTGGCGGCGCAGGGTCCCGGCATCTCCATGACGATCGAGGACACGGAGGGGACGGTCAAGGCGGACATGCTGCTCGACGCGATCCAGGAGTTGCGCGCGGCCGGCGCGGAGGCGATCCAGGTCAACGGGGTGCGGGTGGTCGCGGGCAGCTACTTCACCGATTCCGACAAGAGCGTGAGCGTCGACGGGAACAAGATCAACGCCCCCTATCGTTTCAAGGTCATCGGGAAGCCGCAGGATCTCGAGCCTGCTCTGAACATCCCTGGAGGCGTGGTGCAGACCCTGGAGAAGGAGCAGGCCACGGTGACCGTGGAGCGATCGAGCAAGATCGTCGTGAACGCCTTGCGGCGGGTGAAGCAGCCTGACTACGCTCGGTCGTCCTCCCAGTGAACCGGCGGTGCATGGCGGACGTCCGGCGGGGGCATGAGGTTGCGGGGGGTCGGCGCACCGAAGAGGTGGTGCGTGGTGGAAACTGTCTGGTGGATACGGACGTTGTGAGGGTGTCCGGGTCGGCCGGTGAAGGCAATCAGGGTTCGTCCTGCCCCACGGGCGGGTCTGTTTCGGTCAAGGGGAATCGCCCGTGAAGTTGTTTGCGAAGTTGTTCGGCAAGAGCGCGCGAGAGGGTAGCGACAACGCGACCGCTCGTCATCGCGCACAGCCTGACGCAGAGGGCCAGCGTCCGCTGTTCCGCGACCAGGTCGCTGGTCCGGGCGGTGGCATTTCCGGAGGCCAGGGCGCGGCGTCTGTTGACCCTGCCCAGTCCGGCGGCATAGGTTTCGGGCAACCGTCAACCTCAAGTGCGGGTGGAGGGTTTGCCCCCGACCCGTACGCGTCCAACGCTTCCGCGGGGCAGCCGCGGCAGGAGGATCCGTCCATGTCGGTCCTGGTGTGTACGAGGTGCGGTAACCGCAATGCGGAGAACGCCCGGTTCTGTTCCAACTGCGGTGCGCCGCTGCGGCCCGGTGTGGCGCCGGAGCGCGCGTCCGAGACCACGTCCACGATCTCCATCTCCGGTCTCGAGGCCTACGACGCCGAGGTGACCGGTCAGACGCCGGTGCCGACGCTCTCGCCCGAGGCGCAGGCCGCGGTGGACGCGCTGCCGATGGGTTCGGCGCTGCTGGTGGTGCGGCGGGGACCGAACTCGGGCAGCCGCTTCCTGCTGGACAGCGACCTGACCACGGCGGGCCGTCACCCGCAGAGCGACATCTTCCTGGACGACGTGACGGTCTCCCGCCGGCACGTGGAGTTCCGGCGCGCCCCGGACGGCTCGTTCACGGTGGCCGACGTGGGCAGCCTGAACGGTACGTACGTCAACCGTGAGCGGATCGACCAGGTCGCTCTGTCGAACGGTGACGAGGTGCAGATCGGCAAGTACCGGCTGGTCTTCTACGCGAGCCGGCAGGGTATCTGACCTCCGGACCCGTCCGGGGGACCCCAGGGAAGGTCCATGCTTCATACACCGAGCGGCGGTGCCCGAAGCGGTGCCGCCGCCACGGACAGTGGGCTGATGAGCATCGGCACGGTGCTGAACGCGCTGCGTGACGAGTTCCCCGAGGTCACCATCTCCAAGATCCGGTTTCTGGAGTCGGAGGGCCTCGTCGAGCCGCAGCGGACCCCCTCGGGGTACCGAAAGTTCAGCGCCGGGGATGTCGAGCGCCTCGCTCATGTCCTGCGGATGCAGCGGGACCACTATCTGCCGCTCAAGGTCATCCGCGAGCACCTGGACGCCATGGAGCGGGGTGAGGCCGTCCAGCTGCCGGTGGTGGGGCGCCAGCGCACCGGGGAGGACGTACCGGAGACGCCCGAGCGGCCCACGGTGGCCCGGATCGGTCGGGCGGGGCTGATGGCGGCTGCGGAGATCGACGAGGCAGACCTGGAGGAGTGGCAGTCGTACGGGCTGATCGCTCCCCTGGAGGACGGGGCGTACGACGCGGAGGCCGTCACCGTGGCCACGCTCATCGCCGAGCTGGGCCGGTTCGGGATCGAGCCGCGCCACCTTCGGGTGATGAAGGCCGCCGCCGATCGTGAGGCGGGGCTCTTGGACCAAGTGGTGGCCCCCCTGAAGCGCCATCGCAACCCGCAGACCAGGGCTCACGCCGAGGCTCGTACGAAGGAGCTGGCGGCGCTCACGGTGAAGCTGCACGCCGCCCTGGTGCAGATCGCTCTAGGTGTACGGCTGCCCTGACCGGCGGTCCGTCCGGGCGGCCGGATCGGGCACCTGTTCCCGGCCCGACTACCCAAACGTCCCGGGCACGGCCTAGGGTTGCTGTGTGAACGAGCTCGATGTCGTAGGTGTCCGGGTGGAAATGCCCTCCAACCAACCGATCGTGCTCCTGCGCGAAGTGGGGGGCGACCGTTACCTCCCCATCTGGATCGGGCCGGGGGAGGCGACGGCGATCGCCTTCGCCCAGCAGGGCATGGCCCCCGCGCGACCGCTGACACACGACCTGTTCAAGGACGTGCTGGAGGCAGTCGGCCAGGAGCTGACCGAAGTGCGCATCACGGATCTCCGTGAGGGCGTCTTCTACGCGGAGCTGGTCTTCGCCAGTGGGGTCGAGGTAAGCGCCCGTCCTTCCGATGCCATAGCGCTCGCCCTGCGTACCGGAACGCCGATCTACGGGAGCGACGGGGTGCTGGACGACGCCGGCATCGCGATTCCGGACGAGCAGGAGGACGAGGTGGAGAAATTCCGCGAGTTCCTCGACCAGATCTCGCCCGAGGACTTCGGCACCAGCAGCCAGTGAGGCGGGGCCGGCCAGGCGGTCCTCCGCGGGCCCGTGACCGGCCGGTCGACGGCTCGTTCGCGCCCGGTGCCATGGCAATTGCCACCGGCCATTGAGGGCGTCCTACGGCTCCCCGCGAGAGCATTCGGCTAGCCTTTCCCCGCGGTGGGGTACGGGAAACCACTCCCAGGGTGATTATCACTCGGCGTGCCGAGTGTGGCGATCGTTGACGCACCCCTGGCGACTGCCTACCGTCGAGAAGGCAGGTCAAGGACGGAGGTCGGCGTGAGAACGAGCGGCGACGGTACGGCTGGGGGTGCCCCCGGACGCGGCTTTGGGGAGAGCGGTCCGTACCCTCCCCCAGGCTCTCAGCTGCGTTCGGGCAGGGGGTACAGCCAGCCCGGCAGCGCGGTCGACCACGCCCCGCAGCGACCGACGGCCGTGCCCAACGGCGGAGGGGCGGCGTCCATGGCGTCCGAGGAGATCGGCTATCGCGGGCCCACGGCCTGTGCGGCCGCCGGCATCACCTACCGGCAGCTCGACTACTGGGCCCGCACCGGCCTGGTCGAGCCGAGCGTGCGGCCCGCCTACGGGTCGGGCACCCAGCGTCTGTACAGCTTCCGGGACGTCGTCGTCCTGAAGATCGTGAAGCGCTTCCTGGACACCGGCGTGTCGCTCCAGAACATCCGTACGACCGTCCAGCATCTCAGGGAACGCGGTTTCCGCGACCTGGAGCGCATGACCCTCATGAGCGACGGCGCCACGGTCTACGAGTGCACCTCGCCCGACGAGGTGCACGCCCTGCTCCAGGGCGGTCAGGGCATCTTCGGGATCGCCGTCGGCGTGGTCTGGCGGGACGTGGAAAGCGCACTCTCGCAGCTGCACGGCGAGCGCATCGACACCGGGGAGACCCTGGTCGGGCACAACCCGGCGGACGAGCTGGCGAGGCGGCGCAACCGGGCCGTCTGACGCCGTCCGACAATGCCCACCGGCGGGGGCCTCCGGGGTCCGGCATTGTCAGTGGCGTGGTGCAGCATCGGAGATGTGAGAAACGCGCCCACGATCCTGCATCTCGACATGGATGCCTTCTTCGCCTCGGTGGAGCAGGCATCCAAACCGAGCCTGCGCGGTAAGGCCGTCGTCGTGGGCGGGCTCGGACCGCGCGGGGTGGTGGCCACCGCGTCGTACGAGGCCAGGGTCTTCGGGGTCCACTCGGCGATGCCGATGGCACAGGCCCGCCGGCTGGCGCCGAACGCCGCGTATCTCGTGCCGCGCTTCGCCCTCTACCGGTCGGTCAGCGAGCAGGTGATGGCTCTGCTGCAGGCGCTGTCACCGCTGGTGGAGCCGCTGAGCCTGGACGAGGCGTTCGTGGACCTGGAGGCCGGGAAAACGGCCTGGGACGAGGAGTCGGCGCGGCTGGCCGGGACAAAGCTGCGCGCGGACATCCTGGCGGGCACCGGGCTCACGGGGTCGGTGGGGCTGGCCGCCTCCAAGATGCTCGCGAAGATCGCCTCGGAGCAGGCCAAGCCCGACGGACTCGTGCTCATCGAGCCCGGCACCGAGCGGGCGCTGCTCGGCCCGATGTCGGTGCGGACCCTGCCAGGGGTCGGCCCGGCGACCGGGGACCATCTGCGGCGAGCCGGGATCACCACCGTCGAGGAGCTGGCCGAGGCGGGCGAGGACGAACTCGTACGGCTCCTCGGCAAGGCGCACGGGCACGCGCTGTACGCCATGGCGCTGGCGCGCGACGACCGGCCCGTGGTGGCCGAGCGGGAGGCCAAGTCGGTGTCGGTCGAGGACACCTACGACGTGGACATCCACGACCGGCTGCGGGTCGGCCTGGAGGTGCAGCGGCTCGCCGACCGGTGCGTGCGGCGGCTGCGTGGGGCCGGGCTGTCCGGGCGGACCATCGTCCTCAAGGTGCGGCGGTACGACTTCTCGACGCTGACGCGCTCCGAGACGCTCAGAGGCCCCACGGACGATCCGGCGGTGATCCGGGAGGCGGCCGCACGGCTGCTGGAGTCCGTCGACACCACGGGCGGGGTCCGGCTGCTCGGCGTGGGTGTCTCCGGGCTTGCCGACTACACCCAGGAGGACCTGTTCGCGCAGGCGGCGGGTGGCCTGCAGCTCGCCGAGCCGGAGGAGGTGGCGCCGGAGGCGGGGGAGGAGCAGCCGGAGCCTGCCGAGCGGCACTGGCGTGCCGGGCATGATGTCCGGCACGCCGACTACGGGCACGGCTGGGTGCAGGGCAGTGGCCTGGGCCGGGTCACCGTGCGGTTCGAGACACCGGACTCGGAGCCGGGGCGGGTGCGTACCTTTCTTGTCGACGATCCTGATCTGGAGGCGGCTGATCCGTTGCCGTTGGTGGCGGATGCCGGTCCGTAAGGGAGCTGCCGGTCGTCATGCGGGTGTGTGGTGGCCTGTCGCGCCCACGCGGCGGAGCCGCATGTCGGTACTCCCCGCGCCCCTCAGGTTTCCTCCGTGCCCGCCAGCTTGCCGAAGTCGCGGTCCGGGAGCGGAGGAGGGGCGACGTCCAGGCCGTAGTGGTGGTAGAGCTGGAGTTCCTGTTCGGGGGAGAGGTGGCGGCCCACGCCGAAGTCGGGGGCGTCCTTGATGAGCGCACGCTCGAAGGGGACCCGGAGGGCGCCTTCGACCAGTTCGCTGGGCTCCAGCGGGACGAACGCGTCCCGGGAGAACAGACCCGTGCGTATGGCCGCCCACTCCGGCACGCCCGTCGCGTCGTCGAGGTACACCTCGTCGATGGTGCCGATCTTGGTGCCATTGCGGTCGAACGCCTTGCGGCCGATCAGGTTGCGCGGATCGATGTCGGTCTGCACGGTCCCTCTCCCTCCACGTGGTCGCAACTCATCCGTAAGCACTACAAAAGAGCACATTCAGGGAGGCGGCCACTCGAGGGCTCAGGCGTTGACCTCGCTGGTAGGCTGACAGCGGCTGCTGACCCCGTGCGGGAGAGTCCTCCGAACACCTCGGAGGCGCCGAAGGAGCAACTCCTCCCCGGAATCTCTCAGGCTCACGTACCGCACGGACGAGGTCACTCTGGAAAGCAGGGCGAGGGCCGACGGCCCCCGCCCTCACCGACGGTGAAAGCCGGGTCCCTCGGGCGCCCGGTGAAGCTCTCAGGTTGAGATGACAGAGGGGGAGGCCGTCGGGGCAACCGTGCCGTGGTGCCCCTCGAAGGTCGCGTCAGACCAGGAGGCCTCCGCAATGACCGCCCATCGCACTCCGCTCTCCGAGCTCGAAGCGGGCATCCCCTTCGAGCAGCGTCACATCGGGCCCGATCAGGAGGCGCGGGCCAAGATGCTCGCGCACGTCGGTTACGGCTCCCTCGACGAGCTGACCGCCGCCGCGGTCCCGGACGTGATCAAGAACGCCGACGCCCTGGATCTGCCGGGCGCCCGCACCGAGGCCGAGGTACTCGCCGAGCTGCGCTCGCTCGCCGACCGCAACCAGGTCCTCGGCTCCATGATCGGGCTCGGCTACTACGGCACCTTCACCCCGCCCGTCATCCTGCGCAACGTCATGGAGAACCCGGCCTGGTACACGGCCTACACCCCGTACCAGCCGGAGATCTCGCAGGGCCGTCTGGAGGCCCTGCTGAACTTCCAGACCATGGTCGCCGAACTCACCGGCCTGCCCACCTCCGGCGCCTCCCTGCTGGACGAGGGCACGGCCGCCGCCGAGGCGATGGCGCTGTCCCGGCGCATGGGCAAGAACAAGAAGGGCCTGTTCCTGGTCGACGCGGACGCCCTGCCGCAGACCGTCGCCGTCATCGAGACGCGCGCCGAGCCGACCGGTGTGGAGATCGTCGTAGCCGACCTCAGCGACGGCATCCCGGCCGACATCGCGGCGCGCGAGATCAACGGCGTGCTGATCCAGTACCCCGGCGCCTCCGGTGCCGTGCGCGACATCAAGCCGGTCATCGAGCAGGCGCACGAGCTGGGCGCCATCGTCACCGTCGCCGCCGACCTGCTGGCCCTCACCCTGGTGACCTCGCCGGGCGAGCTGGGCGCGGACATCGCCGTCGGCACGACCCAGCGCTTCGGTGTGCCGATGGGCTTCGGCGGACCGCACGCGGGCTACATGGCGGTGCACGAGAAGTTCGCGCGCAGCCTGCCCGGCCGCCTCGTCGGTGTGTCCGTCGACGCCGACGGGCACAAGGCCTACCGCCTCGCGCTGCAGACCCGTGAGCAGCACATCCGCCGCGAGAAGGCCACCAGCAACATCTGCACCGCGCAGGTGCTGCTCGCCGTGATGGCCGGCATGTACGCCGTCTACCACGGCCCCGAGGGCCTGCGCACCATCGCCCGCCGCACCCACCGCTACGCCACGATCCTCGCCGAGGGCCTCAAGGCCGGCGGTGTCGAGATCGTCCACGGCTCCTACTTCGACACCGTCACCGCGCGCGTGCCCGGCAAGGCCGCCGAGGTCGTCGCCGCCGCCCGCGCGAACGGGGTCAACCTGCGGCAGGCCGACGCCGACCTCGTCTCCCTCGCCTGCGACGAGACCACCAACCGCGCCCAGCTGGCCGCCGTCTGGTCCGCGTTCGGCGTCGAGGCCGACATAGAGGCGCTGGACGCGACCGCCGGGCAGGCCCTGCCGGAGGCGCTGCTGCGCACCGACGAATACCTGACCCACCCGGTCTTCCACGAGCACCGCTCCGAGACCGCGATGCTGCGCTACCTGCGCAAGCTCGCCGACCGCGACTACGCGCTCGACCGCGGCATGATCCCGCTGGGCTCCTGCACCATGAAGCTCAACGCGACGACCGAGATGGAGCCGGTCACCTGGCCCGAGTTCGGCCAGCTGCACCCCTTCGTGCCCGCCGAGCAGGCCGAGGGCTACCTCACGCTCATCCGCGAGCTGGAGGACCGTCTCGCCGAGGTCACCGGCTACGACAAGGTCTCGCTCCAGCCGAACGCCGGTTCGCAGGGCGAGCTGGCCGGTCTGCTGGCCGTACGCGGCTACCACCGCGCCAACGGCGACGAGCAGCGCACCATCTGCCTGATCCCCTCCTCCGCGCACGGCACCAACGCCGCCAGCGCCGTGATGGCCGGGATGAAGGTCGTCGTCGTGAAGACCGCCGAGGACGGCGAGATCGACGTCGAGGACCTGCGGGCCAAGATCGAGCAGCACCGCGACGAGCTGGCGGTCCTGATGATCACCTACCCGTCCACGCACGGTGTGTTCGAGGAGCACGTCGCCGACATCTGCGGCCAGGTGCACGAGGCGGGCGGCCAGGTCTACGTCGACGGCGCCAACCTCAACGCCCTGGTCGGCCTCGCCAAGCCGGGCCACTTCGGCGGCGACGTCTCCCACCTGAACCTGCACAAGACCTTCTGCATCCCGCACGGCGGCGGCGGCCCGGGCGTCGGCCCGGTCGCGGTCCGCGAGCACCTCGCGCCGTACCTGCCCAACCACCCGCTGCAGCCCGCGGCCGGCCCGGAGACGGGTGTCGGCCCGATCTCGGCGGCGCCGTGGGGCAGCGCGGGCATCCTGCCGATCTCGTGGGCGTACGTCCGTCTGATGGGCGGCGAGGGTCTCAAGCGCGCCACCCAGGTGGCGGTGCTCTCCGCGAACTACATTGCCAAGCGCCTGGAGCCGCACTACCCGGTGCTCTACAACGGCCCCGGCGGTCTCGTCGCGCACGAGTGCATCATCGACCTGCGCCCGCTGACCAAGGCGACCGGCGTGAGCGTGGACGACGTGGCCAAGCGCCTCATCGACTACGGCTTCCACGCCCCGACCATGTCCTTCCCGGTGGCCGGCACGCTGATGATCGAGCCGACCGAGTCCGAGGACCTGGCCGAGCTGGACCGTTTCTGCGAGGCGATGATCGCCATCCGCACTGAGATCGAAAAGGTCGGCTCCGGGGAGTGGCCCGCGGAGGACAACCCGCTGGCGAACGCGCCGCACACCGCGGCCGCGCTCGGCGGCGAGTGGAAGCACGCCTACAGCCGCGACGAGGCCGTCTTCCCGGCGGGTGTCTCGGCCGCCGACAAGTACTGGCCGCCGGTGCGCCGCATCGACCAGGCCTTCGGTGACCGCAACCTGGTCTGCTCCTGCCCGCCGCTGGACGCGTACGAGGACTGAGCGAGTGCGTGAGGGCCCCCGTCCGCTCCTGGGCGGGGGCCCTCACGCATGCTCTACGCCGTCGCCAGCGCCACCTCGGTCGACTTGATCAGGGCGATCACGTCCGAGCCCACGAAGAGGCCGAGGTCTTCGGCCGCGTCCTTGGTGATCACCGCCGTGAGCTCGCCGTCGGCCACGGAGATCTTCACGCAGGCCATGGCTCCGCCATGGGTGAGGTGGACGATCGCGCCGGGCAGCCGGTTGCGGATCGACAGGCCGTCGATCGTGCTCGTGGCGAGGGAGATCTCCGTCGACTTCACCAGGGCACGGACGGGGGTGCCCGGGGCGAGGCCGAGCTGCTCGACGGCCTCCAGGGTGATGGCCGCCATGAGGTCCTGCCCCCCGTTCAGACGGACCTTGACCGTGGCCATGACCTCGCCGGTGTGGACCTCGGTGACGGTGCCGGGGAGCTGGTTGCGGATGCTCAGTGTCATGAGCACTCACCGTAGAGCGCCCGCCCGGTCAGGCCGGATATGCGTGCGTCTGCGTCGCTTTCACCGTCGCCCAGACAGCCGCACCCGGGTGCAGATCCAGCTCGGCGGCGGCGATCGTGGTGAGGTCGGCGGCGAGGGGGAGTGCGCCGGTCAGGTCGGCGCGGATCTGGTCGCCGTGGGTCTCCAGGCCGGCGACCTCGCAAGGCCACAGATTGCGGGCGCTGGCGCCGGTGGGGCGGTCCCGGAAGAGCGTGACGGCGGACGGCGGGAACGCCACGAAGACCGGCCCGGACAGGTCCTCCATGGTCGTGATCGAGGGTCCCGCGCCGAGCCGTACCGTGTGCCCCTCGGCCTGCCCCCGGTAGAGGTTGAGACCGACGAGCTGGGCGATGTAGTCCGTGCGCGGATGGCGGGCGATGTCGGCCGGGGTGCCCTCCTGGACGACCCGGCCGTGCTCGATCACCACCAGCCGGTCCGCGAGCACCATGGCGTCCAGCGGGTCGTGGGTGACGAGGACGGCGACCGCCTCGAACTCGGCCAGGTGGCGGCGGAGCTGGGAGCGGACCTCCAGGCGGGTCCGGGCGTCCAGGGCCGCGAGCGGCTCGTCCAGGAGCAGCATCCGGGGCCGGACGGCCAGCGCGCGGGCGAGCGCGACGCGCTGGGCCTGGCCGCCGGAGAGACGGCGGGGCTTGGCGCCCGCGTGCGCGGCGAGGCCCATACGGTCCAGCCAGGCGGCGGCCAGGGCACGCGCCTCGGTCTTGGTGGCGCCCTGGCAGCGCGGTCCGAAGGCCACGTTGTCCAGGGCGGACAGGTGCGGGAAGAGCAGGTAGTCCTGAAAGACGACGCCGACCGGGCGGGACTCGGGCGGGGTGTGCTCCAGGGAGGCACCGTCCAGCCGCAGGTGCCCGTCGGTGAGCGGGACCAGCCCGGCGAGGACACGCAGCGCGGTGGTCTTGCCCGCGCCGTTGGGGCCGAGCAGCGCCACGACCTCCCCGGGGGAGGCCGCCAGCCGGACGTCGAGCAGGAAGGAGCCCTGTTCGACGACGAGATGGGCGTCCAGGCCCTGCTCGCCCACGGCCTCGGGCGCGAGACCGGCCTCGGGGGCGTGGATGTCGGTCATGAGAGGAACGTCCAGCAGGGTCTCGTGGCGGGCGTGGTGTGGTCGTGCCGGGTTGTCGGTCGGGGCGTGAGGTGGTCGTGCTGCGTCGTCGGTCAGGGCACGGTGCGGTCGTACCGCCGTCCTCGGGCGTGCGTGCCGTCGTACACGTCCGATCGTCCCCCATGGGTGCGCGGCTGTCAGGAGCCGGTCAGCCATCGGTCGCGCAGCGCCGCCAGGACGGCGATCGACACGGCCAGCAGGACCAGGCTGAGCGAGATGGCGGCCTCGGGGTCGTTCTGCAGGGCGAGGTAGACCGCGAGGGGCATGGTCTGGGTGCGGCCGGGGAAGTTGCCCGCGAAGGTGATCGTCGCGCCGAACTCGCCGAGCGCGCGGGCCCAGGCCAGGACCGAGCCCGCGGCGATGCCGGGGGCGATCAGCGGCAGGGTGACCCGGCGGAACGCGGTGAAGCGGGAGGCTCCCAGTGTCGTGGCCGCCTCCTCGAACCGCGGGTCGGCGGCGCGCAGGGTGCCCTCGACGCTGATGACCAGGAACGGCATCGCGACGAAGGCCTCCGCGATGACGACCCCGGTGGTGGTGAAGGGGAGGGTGATCCCGAACCAGGCGTCGAGCCACTTGCCGATCACTCCGTTGCGGCCCAGGGCGAGGAGCAGGGCGACACCGCCGACCACCGGCGGGAGCACCAGGGGCAGGGTCACCAGGGCCCGTACGAGACCTCGGCCGGGGAAGTCCGTGCGTGCCAGCAGCCAGGCCAGCGACACCCCCAGGACGAGGCTGACGGCGGTCGCGGCCGTGGCGGTGACCAGGGACAGCCGGAGCGCCTGCCACACCTCGGCGCTGGTCAGCTGATCCGGCAGGCTGCCCCAGGGGGCCCGGAGGAGCAGCGCGATCAGTGGAAGCAACAGGAACGCCAAGGCCACCAGGCCCGGCACGAGCAGCGGGAGGGGTACTCCGCGCCGGCCCGTGCGGACGCGACGGCGCCGCGGCCCACCCGTGCGGGCGCTGCCCGAGGACGACAAGGAGATGCGGCGCCGGCTGCGGGACGCAGCCCGCGAGGCCTGGTGCGTG
>NZ_JBEXYL010000132.1:0-18441 GCF_040630895.1 Streptomyces sp. NPDC005728 | reverse complement strand
GCAGACAGCCCAGGGTCTGTCCGGGAGGGCATGACCGGAAGGCGGATCGGGACGACGCTCGGAAGCAAGGCCAGCTGCCGCGTGCCCCCGTTCTCAGGCTCTGGCGCAATTTCCGTGATCGCGTAGCCGTGAGTGACACCGGCTGGGCAGGCAGCGAGGATCGGTCCGAGCACGCGTGCTGCCCGCATGTCGACCGAGCTGCTGACGAACGAGTCTCAGTCAACAAGGTCTCTCACTTCGTAGCTGGCCAGCCCCATGACAAGGAGGGGCGGTACCAGTGCGTTCAGGCCGCTGCCCGGTCCGCCGGGCCAACCGCGGGCGGCGCGTCGGCCACCCGGGAGTTACGGCCGAGCGTCAGGATGCGTCATCGTGTGCCTCTGCGGCCAGCGCGACGCGGCGCAGCATGTCGGACAGAGCACGGCGCTCGTCCCGCGAGAGGACGCCGAGAAGCCGGTATTCCTCGTCGCCGACCACGTCCATCGCGCTCAGCCAGGTCGCGCGGCCGGAGTCGGTCAACTCCACGTCGACGCGGCGCCGGTCGGTCTTTGACGGCTTACGGCGTACGAAGCCGCGGCGCTCCAGAGCGTCGAGGCGGCCCGTGATCGAGGCGGGAGCGAGGTCGAGATCGGTGGCGAGCTCGGAGGGTGTCGCCCGGCCCGCGCGGGCGGCGAGCTTGTGCAGCGTGTCGAACTCGTGGCGATCCAGGTCGTAGTTGGCCAGTGATCGCTCGCGGACCTTGCCCAGATGCCAGGTGACCTTCTTCATGCGGGTCACCGCGCCCTCGATGTCCGGATCGAGGTCGGGCAGCACCGCCATCCAGCGGGTGACGTGCTCGTCCGTCCAGTCGTGCGCTCCGGGCTCCTCGTGCTTCATGGTTCCCAGCTTACGCCGCGACGCTTCGGAATCAGATATTTCGGAGTCTTATATTTCGTTGACGAAAGTTTGATGCCGAAATACATTCGTCGCCATGTCACACCGACTGCTGCGCAACCGCGCCTTCCGGCTGCTCTTCCTGGGGAAGTCGCTGTCCCTTGTCGGCGACGCCGTTGTGCCCGCCGCACTGTCCCTCGCCGTCCTGCGGGCCACCGGCTCCACGTCCGCCCTCGCAATCGTCCTCGGCTGCGCGATGGTGCCGAGACTCCTGTTGCTGCCTCTCGGCGGTGTCGTCGGAGATCGGTTCAACGCTCGGACCGTGGCGCTCACCACCGATCTCGTACGCTGTGCCGCGCAGCTCTACGTCGGTCTCCAACTACTGGGCGGAGTAACAGGGTTGTGGCAGATCGCCCTCGCGGAGGCGATCGGCGGGGCCGCCTCCGCATTCGCCATGCCGACGCTGCCGCGGCTGATCACCGGCTCGGTGCCCGGCGACGACCGGCAGGCCGCCAACTCGGCGCTCGGCGCCGTCAAGAGTGTCACGGGCCTCGGTGGACCGGCCCTGGCCGGCGCGCTGATTCTCATCGCGGGACCCGGCTGGGCGTTCGTCCTGGACGCCGTGTCCTTTGCGGTCAGCGCGGGGCTGGTCGCCACGATCCACTTCCGCCATGTCCCGGCAGAGCGCCGCTCGCTGCGCGGCGATCTCGTGGAGGGCTGGCAGGAGGTCCGCAACCGGGACTGGTACTGGACGAGCCTCCTCGCGCACGCCGCGTGGAACGGAGCCGCAGCCGTGCTGATGACGATCGGCCCCGTCCTGGCCGTACGGCAGTTGGGTGGCGAACGGGTCTGGGTGGCGATCCTCCAAGCCGGAGCCGTGGGACTGCTGCTCGGCTCCCTGCTCGCCGGGCGCGCCCGCCCCCGCCGCCCCGTCCTTGTGGCCAACCTCGGCCTGGCGACCTACGCGCTGCCGCTCGCCCTGTTCGCGGCCGGCACCCCTGCCGTCACCGTCATCGCCGCCTACGGCCTCGCCCTGGCGGGCCTTGGCTTCCTCAACCCCGTATGGGAGACCTCTGTCCAGGCCGCCATCCCGCCCGGCGTGCTGGCTCGCGTCACCTCGTACGACTGGCTGCTGTCCCTGAGCGCCATGCCCCTCGGTTACGTCCTCGCCCCGCTCGCGGCGAGCGCGTGGGGCCCGCAGGCGCCGCTCTGGGCCGCGGCGATCGCAGTCGCCCTGGCCTGCGCGGGAACCGCAGCCGTACCGGGCGTCCGCCGCTTCACCGTCACGGACGGCGTGACCAACGCCCTCACGCCGACGACCGTGACCCGCGGCCACTACGGGGACGAGCACGCAACCGACCGGGCAGACATATCGACCGGACGCGACAATGTAACCAGGTGACCGCCGGGGCCCCTCATCCGCAAGAGGAAGGAGGGCAAGAGCCACAAGCAGGCGATCCTCGCACTCGCTCGCCGTCGGCTCGACGGCCTATGGGCTCTCATCCGGGATCAACGGCACTGGATTCTCGAGCCGCCCCAGCTGGCTTGACAAGGATGATTGGGAATCAGTCACCACCATCCCCGCCGCCTCGTAGCGGGCGGTGAGGCGTTCGAGGGCGCCCTGTGTCTGCCCGGTCGCGGCGAGTTGTCTTGATCACGCAGTGGGCCGTTGCTAAGCCTTGGGAACTCAACGCTAGGGAGCACGCTGTGCATCAAGAGCCCCCTCTGCCCGTTCCTCCGCGTTCACGTGTCCGGGCATTCATCTGCGCTGTCGCGGCCATCGCCCTCGTGACGCTCACCGCTGCGACAAGTCCCTGCGACGCGGACACCCGGACCGCAGCGGACCCGGCAGCCGTGGTCCGCGAGTGGAACGCCATCGCCACCGACACGATCAAGACCAGCCTCGGCCCACGCCCCTCCGGGCAGGTAGCGATCTGGGAGGGGTTCGTCTCCGTCGCCGTGTACAACGCCGTGGTGGGGATCGAAGGCGGCTACGCCCTGTACAAATGGCACGAGCGCGGTCCGGCCAAGGCATCCTCTGCGGCGGCCGCCGCCACTGCGGCCCACGACGTGCTGCTGACCTACTTCCCTGCCTTCAAGGAGCGGCTCGACACCGCCTACGCGGACTCGCTCGCCGCTCTTCCGGCCGGCCAGGCCAGAGACCGGGGCGTGGACTACGGGAGGCGCGCTGCCGCCCGCATCATCGAACTCCGGGAAGGGGACGGCAGGTTCGCGGACGTTCCTTTCACCGCTTCCCCGGCACCGGGGGTCTGGCGGCCCACCCCGCCCGCGTTCCAGCCCTTCATCGACACCTGGCTCGCCAGGCTCCGCCCCCTCATGCTCGCCTCCCCGCAGCAGTTCCGCCCCGGCGGACCACCCGCCCTCTCCTCGGCCGCTTACGCCGAGGATGTCCAGGAGCTGAAGGCCATGGGCGCGAAGACCGGCTCGGGCAGGAGCGCGCAGCAGACCGAGACCGCCCTCTTCTTCAGCGGCAACCTGGTCGAACAGGTCCAGACGGCCGTACGAGACCACGCCGCTCGGCACCGGCTCGGTATCGCCGAGACGGCCCGGCTGTTCGCCGCGGTGAACTCGTCTGCGACCGACGCCGTCGTCACCGCATGGGACGCCAAGCTCCACTACGGCTCCTGGCGGCCGATCACCGCCATCCGCCTCGCCGGCACCGACGGCAACCCCGCGACGACGGCAGACCCGGCCTGGGAGCCGCTGCTCCTCACCCCGCCACACCCGGACTATGTCGCCGGCCATACGACCGTCGCCGCTGCGGTGGCACGCGCCCTGATCGGCGTGCTCGGCACCTCGCGCATCGACCTCTACGTCCCCTCCGAGGTCACCGGCACGACACGGTTCTACGGGTCCGCCGACGACCTCAACCGGGACGTCGTCGATGCCCGTGTGTGGGGCGGCGTCCACTCCCGTACGGCGGACGTAGCCGGCTGCCGGGCCGGCACGCACGTGGCCGCCTGGGCGCTGGACCACTACTTCCAGCCGGTCGGCAAGGACGGTACCCAGCCGTCCGGCCACTGACTGCACCACAGAACCGAAGCGGATCCGTCGTCGAGCCGGGGAGGCGTCCTGCCTCCCCGGCGGCAGGCTTTTCCGGCGTCGGTAGCGCTGCTCTCTGAGATCCCGGGCTGAGTCCCCTTCGAGGTCGCGGTCAGCCGTTCGTAGTCGCGGGCCAGCCGACGGTTTCGGACCAGCCAGCCGAAACTTCGCTCCACCACCCAGCGACGGGGCAGGACCTTGAAGCCCCTGACATCATCGTCCGCTTCACGATCTCCGCGACGATGCCCAACGCGTCGCGGGCCCATGAAAGCAGCGTGCAATCAACGAAGTTGGCGTGTCCACCGCCGGCCCACACCAGGCCGACCGTGCGGAAGGCATCCGCGAGCCGGGCCAGGACGGTGCGGCCTCCCGCGCGGTCCTGCACGGACGCGGAAGTGACCGCGACGACCAGCAGCAGGCCCATCGTGTCGACGATCACGTGTCTCTTCCGCCCTGTCGTTCGCTTCCCCGCATCGAATCCACGCGCCTCGCCGCCCTCGCTGGTCTTGATCGACCGGGCGTCGATCACGGCGGCCGACGGCTCAGGATCGCGTCCGGCCCCGATCCGGAGCTGGCGGCGTAGCTCATCGTGGATCCGGTCCCAGCTGCCGTCCCGGCGCCACTTTCACCTCCGACGGGAAAACCCTGGCCACAGCGGGAGATAAGGGCACCGTACGGCTGTGGGACACCGCCTCGGGCCAGCCTCTCAGCCAAGCCCTCCCGACCGCCCCTGGCGACCCGGTCCTCGCCCTCGCCTTCACACCCGATGGCAACACACTGCGCGTCGCAGGCCGGCACACCCCCGTACAGAGCTTCACCGTCGCCCCGGAGATTGCTACCCGCGCCCTCTGCCAGCGGGCCGATGGTGGCCTCACTCCCGACGAGTGGCACAGCTACCTACCCGACACCCCCTACCGCACCACCTGCTGAAGGCCGCTGGCGAGCCGCACAGCGGGGCAACCGCGGACGGCCGCCTTCACGTCGCTTCGACCTCCAGATAGTGACGGCCGCCGGGGCCCCGGACCTCCAGCGCCTCGAAGCCCCAATTCCGCAGTGCCTTCTGGCGCCGCCGGAGGTGGTCTTGCTCCTGGTATCGCGCACCACTCCCCCCCGGCCCCACCCAGCGCACCCACACCCGATCGATCCCGTCTCCTTCACTGGTGCGGTAGCCGGTCCGCACCGGCTCGGCGTCCTCGCCCGCGGCTGAGGGGGTATGCCTCCGGCTCGCCGCAGCCCGCCAGGCCCACACCGACACCGTCAGCCCGTACTACGACGCCGAACTCATGGCGCTCGCGGACGCCGAGGTACGCCGCGCAACCGCCGCCCGGGACACCACTCTCAGCCGCAGCGCAGCAGCACAAGTGGCCGAGCAGCGCTCGCCTCCCTACCAGGCTTCCGCACCGGCGACGCCCTCGCGTCCGCCATCCTCACCTGAAGAAGCACGACAGCGACCGAAGGCTCGCCCCTCTTCCTTCCGGCAAGTGACAAGCTGCGTAATGACCTGTTACGGCACCCGGCTGCACAAGCCCATGCGCCATCAACTGATGAGCTCGGGCCTTATCAGGGCTACGTACGTACCGTTGGATGCGCTTCCCGCAGGTCACATGGCGTTAGCCATCCATGGTGTTCCAGCGATCCGCTCGCACCGGACGAGACTGACTTCTGGCGGCCCATCAGCAGATGTTGTGGTAGGGCAGTTCTGGGACGTACTCATTCCACTCGGTGTGAGTGAATCCGTGCCCGGCACGGCGGCAGGTTCGCGCCGCGAGGGAGGGCAGGTCGGTGGGATAGGCGTGCAGCGGCACGTACAAGCCTGACGTACGCAACGTTCTGCCGTCCTCGTCGAATCCCACGGACAGGATCGGTTCGTTGGCTGTGGGCAGCGCCGAGCCCAGCCGTTGGCCGGAAGGGACGTCCCACAGCTGGAGGGTGCCGTCGTCGCCTCCTACGGCGAGCGTCCGGCTGTCGGAAGAGAAGGCCAGGGACTGAACGGTTGCGCCGGAGTCCCGCCGGGCGTCGGTGAAACTGCCGGCCAGTACCGCGAGTCGATGCGTGGCCTCGCCGTCCCACAGGGTCACCCGGCCGGACTGGTCGCCGGCGGCCAGGTAGCCGCTGTCCGGGCTGAAGGCGAGTGCCGTGGTCGTGTCCGGTGCAAGGCGTCGGCTGTCGACGCGCCGCGAGGACAGATCGCCGATGTGTCCGTCCGAGGTGGCGATGGACGTGCCGTCGGGGCGGACGGCAAGTACCTCTCCTCCGCCGGTGAACGGCCTTCCGGTTCTCACACCGCGTTCGATGTCCCAGGACTCGATGTGGTAGTTGTCCGTCAGCCGGGAGATCAGCAGGGTTCGGCCATCCGGGCCGAGAGCGATGGCGCTGACGACGCCCCGGGCGTTGGTGGGGCGGCCCAGGTCGACGGTCGCGCGGGCGCGGCGGGCGCGTACGTCCCACACGCTGGCCCGTTGTGTGGTGCGGGAGTCCTCGCCGGTACTGGCCGTGTAGGCGAAGGTGCTGCCGTCGGAGCTGAAGGCCATCAGCTCTCCGCAGTCCTGAGGACCGTCTCCCGGCTCGTCCGGGTTTACGGGGCACGGTATGCCCGGCAGGTCCACCTGGGTGCGGCCGGTGCGGGCGTCCGTCAGACGGAAGCGGCTCATGTGTCCGCTGCGCCACGTGGTGGCCAGCGTCCGGCCGTCCGGGCTGAACTGGGCCCGTTGCCGTTGTTCGTCACGCCAACCAGGGGCGGTGACGTCACGCACCGACAGAGTGCGCACTATGGTTCCCGTCACGGAGTCCTCTCCGGACTGCGTCATGTAGCGGACCGTGTGGCCGTCCGGATCCACGCCGAGAGACCCCAGGAGACCCAGACGTTGGTCGCCGCCGGACGGCAGCGAGTAGCGGAAGACGGGGCCGGATGCGTCTGCCGACAGCCGCCACAGCCGGATCTCCTGGTCATTGGCGGTCGCGAGGAAACGGCCGTCCTGACTGAAGGACATGTCCGCGATGTCGGTGTAGCCGGCTCCGGCGTCGTCACCGAAACTGGTGGGGATGTCGTAGCCCTTGTGCGGGCCGGAGGCGTCAGGTCGGAGGTTCCACAGACGTAGTCCTCCCTCGGGCATGGCCGCGACGATCTGGTGGCTGTCGGGGCTGAATAGGGCGGAGCACCCCATTTCGGTGCCCTTGGGTCCGCCGGGCGTGGGCAGGGTACGGTGCCGAACCAGATCCCACACCTGCATAGGCCGACCCGTCTCACATACAGTGGCCAAGCGGTCGTCGGGGCTGATGGTCACGCCCTGGACTTGCCGGCCCTGCCGCTCGAACAGCAACCGGTGGCGTCGCCAGTCCCATACCTGGACGCGGTTGATGCCGCCGGAGTTGTCGGTGACGTCGAACGTGTGCCCGCCGGTGTCGAACCCCCCGGACCTGACGGTGTGCAGGGGGATGGCGGCCCCGGTGTACCGGCCCGCGACGATGTCCCATACGCGAGCGTCTGTGCCCAGCAGCAGGAGGTAGCGCCCGTCGGGGCTCACGTCATGTACGTCGTACATGACGTCCTCCCCCAGGCCGCGGAAAGTGCCGGTCCTGCGGTGCGTCCTGACGTCCCAGAGCACCACGCGGTCGCCACCGGTGGCGACCAGGGTGCGGGTGTCGGGGGTCATGAAGTACTGGCTGTCCTCGTCGCCGGAGGGCGCGAAAGTGTCCTGTTCCTTCTGGGCCAGGGCACCGATGAGGGCGGAGCGCGTCTCAACCGTGTCGGCGATCCGCCAGGCGGCGACGCTGAGCCGCATGGCCGTGACCGGGTCGGTGTAGCGCAGGCTGTCCGCGAGGGCGGCGACCCTGCGGGCGGTGGCCTGGGTGCGCTGCACGGTGCTGGTCCGGCTCTGCTGCCAGGCGATCACTCCTGCCGTCAGGGCCAGCGCGACCAGGGCGGACACCACGGTGGCCAGGATGCGCGGACGGGCGCGCTCACGGCGCCGGGCCTGCAGGCTGGCGGCGAGGAACGCGCCCTCCAGGGCCGTCAGGACCGCTTCCCGATCCTGGGCGGGAAACGCCTCTTCCGTGGCGGCCAGGAGCGTGCCCCGGTACAGAGCACCGGGATCGCGGTCCAGCGCGTCCCAGGCAGCGGCGGCCTCCGTCAGCCGTCGATGGGCACGCAGCCGCTCACGATCGGTGTCGATCCAACTCCGAAGACGAGGCCAGGCACTGATGAGTGCCTCGTGAGCCAGGTCGACCTGCTCGCCGTCCAGAGTGAGCAGTCGGGCACGGGCCAGCTGCTCGGTGACCGTCGTGGTGTCGGTGGCCTTGCCGAAGCCGAACTCCTCGCGGCGGACGGGTCTGCGGGTATCGGGTGCGCCGTCTCCCGGGGTGACCAGGCGCAGCAGGATCCGACGCGCGAGGTCGGCCTGGGCTGGCGTGAGCCGGTCGTAGATGTCTTCGGCGGTGCGGGTGATGGCACCGTGCAGGCCACCGAGGGACTCATAGGCCTCAAGAGTGAGGGCTCGGCCCTTGCGGCGCCGCCAGGTTTCCAGCAATGCATGCGACATGAGCGGCAGGGCCCCGGGTTCCCCTTCGACCTCGTTGAGAATGTGCGTCGTCAGTCCGCGTTCCACGATCAGCCCTGTGGCCTGTGCGGGTTTGACGATGGCCTGGCGTAGTTCGTCGCTGCTCATCGGCCCGGCGAGCACGGTGCCGTCCTGCAGGGCGGCGGTCAACTGAGAGTGCTCGGCGCAGCGGCCGAGGAAGTCGGCGCGTACGGCGATGACGACGCGCAGTCTGCTCCCGGGATCGGTAGCGGTCAGGAGGCGGTCGATGAACTGGTCGCGCTCGTCCGGGTCGTGGCAGAGGGTGTAGAGCTCTTCGAACTGGTCCACGATCAGCCACGTGTCCCCGTTGCCGTCCTTCGGGGTCAGCCGCTGCTCATGGGTGCGTAGGGGGTGCTCGCCAGGAGTGAGGACGCGCAGCGCGGCCGGCTGTGGGCCGGCCGGGTCAGGGGTGCGGAGGCGGGGAATGAGGCCGGCACGCAGTAGAGAGGACTTGCCACTGCCTGAGGGGCCGAACACGGCGGTGAACCGACGGGAGTGGGTCAGCTCGACCAGGCGGTCGGTGAGCTCGTCGCGGCCGAAGAACAGATTGGTGTCGCCCGGCTCGAAACGGGACAGACCCCGGTACGGAGGCTCGACGTCCTCATCCTCGGCCCGGGGTTCCGCCGCTACTTCAGCGGCCGCCTGCCGCCAACGCTCCTCCCACTCCTCCGGATCACCGCTGCACGCCCTGACATAGGCCAGCACGACGGGCAGGGTCGGCAGCCGCTCACCGCCGGCGGCCTGCGACAGGGTGCTGGTCCCCTGACCGGTGCGCTGCGCCATCACCCGGTAGGTCGGATTCCCGGCCTCCGCCCGAAGTTTGCGTAACTCGGCCGCGAACCGCGCCACCGGCCCGGTGCTGGGATCGAGTGGGCTTTCAGGACGTCCCGCCATCGACAGCTCACCCCTCTTGCCGCCCGCTTCCCCCGTGGACGCGGCGTAGTGGCCGGACAAGGTACGCAACCTCGTGGCACGAGCGCAATCCGAGGCGTCTCCTTTGGCCAACGCCGCAACGCTGTGCCCGTGACCTGCAGCGAGTCCATTGTTCAGGGCAGCAGAACTGGCTGCCCATTCAATTCCCGACCCGCTGAACTCAGTGGTGCAGGGCGGTCGCCCAGGCCCAGCGTCAGTTGTCGGCCGGCTCGATACAGCTCCGGCACAAGCACGTGGCCAGGCGGCCCCCCACCCGAGTGAAGCAATGAAGGAGCCAGTGTTCATGAGCGAGAACGAGCAGACGCCGCCTTACCCGCAGGCCGGCGCGGGGGTCTTCGACATCGACCCCGATCAGACCGGCGTCAGCCAGGACCCCGCCCACGAGGTCACCTCCGACCTTGACGCACTCCCCGACGACATGGAGCTCTGACACCTGCCATGGGAACCGCACAGGGAATGATCGCCGCCGCCCGCAAGCTGCTGGGCACCACCGAGCACCCGCCCGGCTCGAACCACAACCTCATCACCTCGTGGTACGGCTTCTCCGGCCCGTGGTGCGACATGTCCATCAGCTACGAGGCGGCCCACTCCAACAATCTCAAGGCCGTGATGGGCAAGTTCGCCCTCACCACCGCCCACGCCCGCGCCTTCCAGAGCCACGGCCGCTGGCACTACGGTCTGGGCGGCATCCGCCCCGGCGACGTCGTCTTCTTCGACTTCTCTGGCGGCCGGTCCATCAGCGGCATCGACCACGTCGGCCTCGTCGAGGCCGTCCACTCCAACGGCACCATCACCACCCTGGAGGGCAACACCTCCGACGCCTTCCGCCGCCGGGTCCGCGGAGGCGCCTGCGTGGTCGGCTACGGCCGCCCCGCCTACGAAGGTGCGGCCCCTATGCCGAGCCACGACGGCATCCTGCGCACAGGCTCCACCGGCAAGGCTGTCAAGACCCTCCAGAAGAACCTCAATACCGTGCAGAAGGCCGGCCTCACTGTCGACGGCCAGTTCGGCGCCGCCACCGACCACGCGCTCCGCACCTTCCAGTCGAAGCACAAGCTGACCGTGGACGGCGAGTACGGGCCGCACACCGCCGCCGTGATGAAGGCCGCCCTCGCCGGCCGTAGCGGTGTCGTCAAGCCCAAGGCTCTCGTCGCAGCCCCCGCACTGCTCGCCGTGGACGGCCAGTTCGGGCCCGCCACCTGCGCCGCCCTGCAGCGCACGCTCAACAGCCAGACGGGGGCCGGGCTGGACGTCGACGGCGCCTTCGGTCCGCTGACCGTCAAGGCCCTCCAGGAGTACCTCAAGGTCACTGCCGATGGCATCACGGGGCCCGACACCGTGACCGCCCTCAACAAGCACCTCGGCCTGACGCCCCAGGACACCTGGGAGGCAAGCACCACCACCCAGCTCCAGAAGGCCCTCAACGCCAACACCTTCTGACCGAGCCCAGACGGCACCACATCCATCAACCCAGGGAGATCTCATGCGCCTTGCGAGGTACGCCGCCATCGCGGTCGCTACAGTCACGCTCAGTTGGGGCATCATCGCTGCAGCTCCGGCGCCCGCCGTCCACGGCCCGGTCAGCAGCCTCTCCGCGTCCTCCTGCAACGGGCCGCTGCACACATACCGCGACGCCGGCTACCGGGGCGGCTGGAAGAGGTTCTGCTCCTCCGACAAGGACCTGTCCAACAACAAGTTCGACAACGGGTCGAAGGTGGACGAGCAGATCACCTCGGTGAAGAACACCGGCGGCTGCTACTGGAGCCTCTTCCGCAAGAAGAACTTCCACGGCGTGAGCACGCGCTCCTACCCGCACACCAAGGACCCGAACCTGAGCAACGACGCGGTCGGAAGCGACGCGGCCCGCTCGCTTAGGCAGGAGTGCTGAGCTCTCCGCAACTGTGCGACCCGCGGTTGCCCCGCCGTCACCGTGCGGCGGGGCACCGCTCTCTTCGACGCCCCAGGAGGCCAGCCATGCGTCACCGTCGCATCGCCGCTCTCGCCGCCGTACTTGCTGCCGCCGTCCTCGCGCTGGCCTGCTTGCATCAGCTCCCCACCGTGTCCGGCAGCCGCCGCCCGCTCTCCCCGGCCGTGCCCGCAGCCGACCAGGAGGCGAAATCCCTGCTCCTCCCCGTCGACGACTACACCCTCGACACACCGCAGACGACATTGATCCTGTCCGCGGAGGACCAGCTCACCGCCGCGTGCATGGCGCGCCTTCACCTGAAGTGGCCCCAACTGACACGCCACCCATCGCCGTTCACCCCGAACAGACTGCGGTACGGCCCCATCGAGCCCCAAGTCGCCGCGCGATACGGATATCACGAGCTTCCCGACCCCGACCTGTCCCGGCGCGAGCAGCAGAGCGCCGAACGCGACGCCGGGCTCAGCCCCCGCCAACGAGCCGCCGCTTACGGCACCCCGCACCGGCCGGGTTGCCGTTCCCAGGCCCACACACGTCTGCTGGCACAGGTACCGGACGTCCCCTGGGACCTGCTCAACCAGATCACCACCACCAGCTACGACCTCGCACGCCAGTCGCCCGCAGTCACCACCGCCGGCCGTCGCTGGAGCACCTGCATGCGCCGGCGTGGTTTCCACTATGCCGACCCGGTAACCGCAGCCGACGATCCCCGCTGGAACACCAGGTTTGCGAGCCGTGCCGAAATCGCCACCGCCCAGGCCGACGTCGCGTGCAAACAGCTCACCGGCCTGGTCCGGACCTGGTGGCGGACCGAGGCCGCGCTGCAGAACGAAGCCATTGCCCGGCACGCCCGCCAGTTCCGCGCCATCGCCGCCGCCCGCAACCAGTACCTGACCCGGGCCCGGCAAGTCCTCGCCAGCACGTCGCCAGCTGACACAGGCCGCCCGCCGTTCGCATCCCAGACTCGTTCTTCTGGCCACACGGATTCTGAGCTCACGGAAAGCTGATGGGAGGGTTCATCGGTCGACGCCCCTCATACAGCGCACCCATGCACTACAACCAGGCGTAGGTGGAGGGGCCCTCCCGGCCCAGGGCGCAGGGGGCCGGGGCCGCCCGAGCCCTGCCGTCCTGTCAACGCAAGGCACTGCAACGCCGGGGTCCAGCAGCCGGAAGCGATCATCTTGCCGCAGCGGGATGGTGAGCGCGCGCCGCCTCAACTTCCGCTGCGGCCTTCAGCGGTAGGCAGCGGCCGCAGGTCGGCCGGTCGCACACCTGCAGCGGACCGTCCCATCGGTGGCGTCCGCGCCAGAGCTGTTCGTAGCACCGTTGGTCTGGCCCGGACTGCGGCATCAGCCGCAGTGCGCGCCGCATGGCCGACCGGGCCGCGGTCAGCGCGCCGGGCACGGTGGGGTCGGCCAGCAGCCGCATCGCCTCGGAGATCGCGGTGCAGCCCTGGCGGCGGTAGCCCGGCAGCTCGCCCGGGGAGACGCCTGGGCCGCGGACACGGTCGGCCGTGTCCACGGCCCGGCGCCATTCCGGGGCGCCCGGCTCGTCCTGCCATGTCGCCATCGGCCCTCCGCACGTTGCTCCTGCGCCGGTTCCCCCTCCTTGTAGCGTCCGGGCTCCGGCCAGGTCGCTGGCGACACCGCCCTGTTCACCCGGACGGCCCCGGCTCGGCCAGGCCCAGGTCCTCGCGGAGACGAACGAACCGCACGGTGCGGTGCCGGGTGGTGCCCACCTCAGCCTCGGCGAGCAGCGGCGTGACCACCGGGTGGCCCCCGCCAGGCAGCGCCTCCCGGACGCCGTCCGCGAGTGCCCGGCCGACGTCGGCGCGCTGCCTGCTGTCCCGCTGCGCTGTCTGATGGGAGGGAGCCGTCCGGGAGCCGGACGACGAGGTAGGCGGGGCGGGACGGGGAGCCCGCGATCGCCACGATCTCCGTGTCCACCGTGTCGACATGTCACTGGTGGAGTGTCGGTATTCGAGAGTTGCAGTATTCGCCCCGCAGGGCGAGCAGCCCCGCACCCGGCCCGGTCACGTCAGCGGTGACAAGGCGTACAGCTCTCGCCGCAACAGGCGCTGTCTGCGAAGACGCCGGATCAAGCACACGATCCCGGAGCCGAGGGACCATAGCGTGAACACAACGGTCGTCGGCACCTCGCAGGCCGTGGCACACGTGGCGGGACTCGCCGCCTGCCTGCTCTCCACGTCGAAGGATCTGACCCTCACGACCGTCGGAAAGGCCACCACCACTCTGGCTGTCCCCGACCGCCTGCTCGATCTGCCAGTGGGCAGCCGAACCTGCTGGCGTTCAACAACGCGTCGACCGGCTGACCATCTCCCTACAGAGGGCCGTGCTGTTCGTCGTCGACCCAATCGGTACCCGGGCGCGGCCGGCAGGCACGCGATGATCCGCCGGACACACTGCCTAGCCCCGCCCTAAGCGGCGTTGGCCAGCGTCAGGGTGAGCTCGGCGATCCGCCACCCACCGTCGGACCGGCGCAGGCCGAACGTGTAGACCCCGGTCGAGATCATCTGGATGCTCTCGCCGGTGTTCCTCGTCTGCACCAGATAGGCCCGCACCTCAGCGGTGGCGGCGTCCGTCGTCGTGACCACGACATTGCCCAGGTGGTGCCGCACCCTTCCGGTCTGGGCCGTGTGCCCGTCACGGATGAAGTCGAGCACCGCCGCGCGTCCGGCGACCGGGCCGAGCACTCCCTGTCCGGGCATCGTGAAGGTCCCGGTGGTGTCTTCGGTCAGGACCGCGTCCAGCTCGGGCACATTCAGCTCGTCCAGGGCGTGGGCGTAGTTCGCCACCGCCTGCTGGAGTTCAGCGATCACGAGACCACCGTCAGCACGATCTTGCCTTGGAGGTGGCCCTGCGCGGCTCGCGTGTGTGCGCTGCCCGCCTCGGGCAGCGGGTAGGTGCTGTCCACCCCGACCTGGAGTTTGCCCTCGTCGAAAAGGCGCCCGATCTCGGCGAGCTGGGGGCCGTTGGAACGCACCTGAATGTCCGAGACTGTGACGCCCAGACTCGCCGTCTCTTCCGGGTCGTACTGGGCGAAGAACACCGGAAGCATGGTGCCGCCGCGCTTGAGCACGGTCAGGAAACGTGAGCTGTCCGGGCCACCGACGGTGTCGATCACCAGGTCGACACCGCTGACCACGTCGGCGGCCTGCGTCCTGGTGTAGTCGATGAACTCATCGGCGCCGAGCTTGCGCAGGAACTGCTCGTGCCGGCCCGAGGCCACCGCGATTACGTCTGCCCCCTTCCATTTCGCCAGCTGTACCGCGAAGTGGCCCACTCCACCGGCGGCCCCGTTGACCAGCACGGTCATCCCTGGCGTGATCGGCACCGGCTGGTGCACCTGGCCGGTGAAAGGAGACGGCACGTCGTGGCCGAGATCAACCAGGTACTGCCAGGCCGTAAGCACGGCCATCGGCGCCCCAGCCGCCTGCACGTGGTCGATACCGGCCGGCTTGTGAGCCAGGTCCGAAGCCGGCGCGGCCACGTACTCGGCGTACGTCCGGCCGTCGAATCCAGGGAACCGCAGCATGCCGAAGACCTCGTCACCGACGGCGAACCCCAGCACGTCCGGAGCGACCTCCTGGACCACGCCCGACATGTCCGTTCCGGGGATCAGGGGGAACTCCAGCGCCGGCCTCATCTCGGCCGGCATGACCTTCATCCCCTCACGCAGGTACCAGTCCGGCGGGTTGATGCCCGCCGCGTGCACCCGGACGAGCACCTCGCCCGGGCCGATTTCGGGAACCGGCACCTCGTCATACCGCAGAACTTCCGGGCCGCCCGCTTCGTGGAACTGGATCGCCTTCATCGCGCCTGTCGCTTTCTTGGGGAAACGTTGCTCCCTCAGTCAAGGCCCAGGACGGCATGGCCGTCCAAGACCGGTTCGGCAACCTAGTCATTCCGAAACGACATGACACGTACGCTGGAAGGGTGAACGATCTCGGACAGGACCTGGAACTGCGGCTGGTGCGCTACTTCACCGTGGTGGCGGCGCACCAGCACTTCGGCCGGGCCGCTGCCGACTTGCACGTGGCCCAGCCGGCGCTGAGTCGCCAGATTCAACGGCTCGAGAAGTATCTCGGCGCACGACTGCTGGACCGCGTACCCCAGGGCACCCGGCTCACTCCGGCTGGCCAGAGGTTCCTCCCCCGGGCCCAAGCCCTGCTGCAGGCCGCCCGCCAGGCCGAGCTGACCGTGCGTGAACAAGCCGAGACCGAACGAATCGCCATCGGCTACGTTGAAGACCTGGTGATCACTGCCGCCGTACGGGAACTGCGCGGCCGTTGCCCGGACGCCGAGATCTCCACCCGGTACCTGAGCTGCCGCGACGTCGGGGCGCTGTCCGACAAGCGCGTCGACGCCCTGATCGCGCGGGCCCCGCTGCCGCTTGCCGCCGACGACGTGTTCACCACCCCGCTCTACGAGGAGCCCCGGATGCTCGTGGTCCCGCGCGGCCATCCCTTGGCCGACCGCGCGTCGGTGACCGCGGAAGAACTGGCCGGCGAGGAGGCGGCGCCGTGCGCGTTCGCAACCGCGGACTGGACTTCCTACCGGATCCTCGGGGCCGGCGTGCCGCCGATCGAGAGCTACGAGGACAAGCTCGAATTCGTCGCGAGTGGCAGGGCGATCGCCGTGCTACCGGTCGGCGATCGGCGTAGCTCACTGCGTCCCAACCTCGTCACCGTCCCGATCGAGGGCGCTCCCCCCAGCCAGGTCGTCCTGGTCAGCCGCAAGGGCGACCCGAATCCGATGATCAGGGATCTCCGGCTGGCGGCCAAGGCCGTCCTGACCGCCCCGGCAGCCTGACCGGGACCAGCCGACCCGCTTGGCGCTGAACTGCACCAAGCGGTGACGCGCGCCGTGTTCGTCGCGCATCTGCCGGTATCGCTCGGGGTACGGAGATGGCGGCCACCGACACCGCCCCGTACGGCGACATGGCCTTCGGCCTGTACAAGATGGACGAGGGCGTCGCCCGCCTCTCCCCGCTCATGCCCGCATATCAACTTCTTGGGCCGCTACCTGTTCAACATTAAGGCCGCCGACCACGGCCGGGGCTTGCGCCCCTTCCGTGACCCCGACGCTGCCGAAGGCGACTATGGTGCTGGTCAACTACGCCACCCGCAAAACCCCGGCCGTCAGGATCTGGCTGCTGGCCCACCCCGCCTTCACGTGCACTTCACGCCACCGGATCGTCGTGGCTGAACCTGGTGGAACGCTGGTTCGCCGAGCTGATCAACAAGCAGATACGACGAGGCGTCCACCGATCCGTGCAAGCCCTGGCGGGTCGTTTCGGGGAATCGCGTTGTGTCGGGGGTTCGGCGCGCGGAGACCGGCGTCGGGGTGTGGAGTTCCCCGATGAACCCCCGGTTGATGCTGCCGGATCGTCAGGGCCGGGCCGGGAGGTTGGCTTCCCATCCGTCGAGGAGTCGTTCGAGTCCCAGTTGGAAACCGCGCTCGGCGCTGTCGGCCGCGTGGGGAAGTTCGGCATCGCGAATGACCCGGGCGAGGAGTGGGTGGCGCCCGGCTTTGACGACTTTGTCGAGGTAGGGCGCGTGGGCGTCCATCCATTCCTGGATGCCGACTCCGGAGCGTCGGACGGCTTCCTGTTGGGCGAGCTCGCCGATGGCGTAGCCGCGGACGAAGGCCTGCAGCGTGTTGACGACGGTGATCATGACGTCGATGTCGAAGCCGAGGGGATCGAGGGCGGCGAGTGCGTATTCGGTGGCATCGAGGGAGTTCGGTCCAAGTGATGGGCGCCCTGCTGCGAGGGAGGCCATCCAGGGATGCCGGTGGATGGTGGCTCGGGAACGATGGGCCAGGCTTCGCAGGTCGCTGCGCCAGTCGCCGGTGGGGGCAGGCGGGCCGCCGTCTTCGGCCGCTACGGCGTCGAGCATGAGGTCGAGCAGGTCGTCTTTGGACGCCAGGTAGCGGTAGAGCGAGGCTGTGCCCGTTCCCAGTTCCTTGGCGACGCGCCGCATGGACAGTGCCTCGATGCCCTCGGCGTCGGCGATCTCGATAGCGGCGCTGGTGATCTCCGCCCGGGTGCGTGACGGCGCGGGGCCTTTCGCGGCCCGCTCCGGCCGGTTCCAGATCACCGTGTGAGCGTCATCCATCGGTTTTCCTCCTCACTACTGCGCTCACTGTTCGCAGTAGTGCTATCGTGTCGCCGGTACTGCGAACACTGTATCGCAGTAGAGCGGTGTCCAGCCGAAAGGGAAACCACCATGACCACTCCCGTCACGATCATCGGCGCCGGGCTCGGCGGCCTGACCCTCGCACGGGTCCTGCACCTGCACGGCATCCCCGCGACCATCTACGAAGCCGAGACATCGGCGGACGCCCGCACGCAGGGCGGTCAGCTCGACATCCACGAGTACAACGGGCAGCTCGCCCTCGAAGCGGCCGGCCTCACCGACGAGTTCCGCGCGATCATCCACGAAGGCGGCGAGGCCCTGCGCGTGCTCGACCAGCACGGCGCGGTACTGCTCGACCAGCCCGACGACGGTACGGGCGGTCGCCCTGAGGTGCTCCGCGGAGACCTGCGTCGGATCCTGCTCAACTCGCTGCCCGACGAGATGATCCAGTGGGGACACAAGGTCACCAGTGTCCGCCCCCTCGGAGACGGAAGGCACGAGCTGGCCTTCGCCGACGAGCCAACCGTGACGACCGGCCTCCTCGTCGGCGCGGACGGCGCCTGGTCGAGAATCCGGCCGCTGCTCTCCGACGCGAAGCCCGAGTACGTCGGCACGTCGTTCATCGAGACCTACCTGTACGACGCCGACCAACGCCACCCCGCAGCGGCCAAGGCCGCCGGCGACGGTTCCCTGTTCGCCGTCACAGCCGGCAAGGGGATCCTTGGCCATCGAGAAGCCGACGCCGTTCTTCACACCTACGTCGCACTCAACAAACCGCAGGAATGGATCGCCGCCATCCTCGCCAGTCCCGAAACGGCAGCGGCCCAGGTCGCGGCAGAATTCACCGGATGGGCGCCGGAACTCACCGCTCTCATCACTGACGGGGAAACCGCCCTCGCCCCGCGCCCGATCAG
>NZ_JBEXYL010000131.1:0-18783 GCF_040630895.1 Streptomyces sp. NPDC005728 | reverse complement strand
GGATGGTCATCATGCCGCTCTCGGAGTGGTACTGGTTGTGGCAGTGGAGCATCCAGAGGCCGGGGTTGTCGGCGTCGAAGTCGACGACGATCTTGTGGTGGGGGAGCACGATCGCGGTGTCCTTGCGCGCGCCGACGGCGTCCAGACCGGTGAGCGCGAACGTGTGGCCGTGCAGGTGCAACGGGTGCCACATGTCGGTGGCGTTGATGAGGGTGAGCCGTACCCGCTCGCCGGCGCGCACCGGGTGGCGCTGGCGGAGGTCGTAGGGCTTGTGGTCGAAGCCCCAGTCGTACCTCTTCATGTTGCCGGTGACCCTGATACGCATCTCGCGGTCGGGTTCGCGGTCCTCCAGGGCCACCGAGTCGTCCGGCACGAGCCGACGGGCGGGGACGATCTTCCCGTCCAGCTCGTCCGGGCGGACGGTGGCAGGGGGAATGGCTCTCGCCTTGTTGGTGCGCAGAACGGCGAGGGCCTGGCCCTTCTTGCCCTCGGCCAGCGCGACGAAGGGGAAGACGCCGTCCTTGGCGGTGACGAGAACGTCGTAGCGCTCGGCCATGCCCACGAGGAGGGCGTCGGTCCTCATGTGCTCCACCGGGTAGCCGTCGGTGTGCGTGACGGTCATCTTGTGGCCCTCCAACGCGACGCGGAAGGCGGTTTCGGAGCCCGCGTTGATGATGCGCAGCCGGATGCGTTCGCCGGGCTTGCACCGGAACTCCGAGGGATGGGTGGCCGTGCGGCCGTTGGCGAGGTAGAGGGGGTAGTCGACGCTGCCGGCCTCTCCGTGGAGCAAGCGGCTGTGCGAGTTGTGCAACACGCGGGAGGGGCCGCTCGCCGTGCGGGGGTGTGACGCGTGTGGGCTCGACGGCCTGCTGGAACCGGCTTGTCCGGGTCCGGGGCCCATGGCCATGCCGCCCATCTTCATGCCCGTGCCCGGCATGAGCTGGTCGAGCACCTGATCGGGGGTGGACCCGTCCACACCGTCGATCCAGTCGTCCAGGACGAGGATCCATTCCTTGTCGTACTTGAGGGGCTCCCGGGGGTCGTCGACGATGAACGGCGCGTACAGACCGCGGTCCGGCTGCATGCCGACATGGGAGTGGAGCAGGTAGGTCCCCGGATGGGGGACCGTGAACCGGTAGGTGAAGTCGGCTCCCGGAGCGATTTCCCTCTGGGTCAGGCCCGGAGCCCCGTCCATGTCGCAGCGCATGCGCACGCCGTGCGAGTGGAGCGTGGTGGTGTCCGGCAGCCGGTTGGCGAGGGTGAGGCTGAGGACGTCTCCGGCGGTGACGCGCACCAGCGGCCCGGGCAACTGCTCGTGGTAGGCCCAGGTCCGCACCTCGCGACCGCCCAGGTCCAGCGTGGTCTCGGCGGCGGTGACCTTGAGCATGCGCACCGGGCCGGTGCCGCGTTTGCGCTCGGCGGCACGGACCTCCGGACCCGACGGCTCGACATATCCCTTGGGCCCTGGGGGAACGAAGTCCCCTTGGCCGGCGGCCGCCGTGCCGAGCGGGCCGGAGCGGGGGTGGGAGCCGGAGTCGGTGCAGGCAGCCAGGAGTCCCGCGCCTGCGGCAGCGATCGGGGCTCGGAACAGGGTACGCCGCGAAGGTGTGTGCATGAATGAAATAAGACACGTTTTGCTCTGGTATGTCTGGGAACTGCGGCGGCGCGTCTGATGGTGTCGGGTGTCACAGGGCGGTGCGGCCCGGCCGTTTCAGGTGGCGTCGTGGAACACCAGTCCCAGGGTGCGCCTTCGGCCGGACCGCACCGTGCTCACCCCGTGCCGCATCGCCCCGGCCGACCAGCCGCGGCGGGTGCGCACGGGCCGGTCGCGGGTCGTGAACACCAGGCCGTGCCCCTGCCGCAGGGCGGTCGCACTGCCACGGGACTGGGCGCGCGGCCGCTGCTCGACCATGAGGAACTCGCCTCCGGTGTAGTCGGTGCCGTAGGAGTCCAGGGCGATCACGACCTGGAGCGGGAAGACCAGCTCGCCGAACACGTCCCGGTGCAGGGCGTTCCAGTCGCCCGGACCGTAGCGGAGCAGGATCTGCGCGGAACGGTCCTGGCCGGCGCCGTGGCAGCGCTCCAGCCACTCGGCCAGGGAGTCCGGCCAGGGCGCCGGACGGCCCAGGCGGGCCGCCCAGTCCCGGGCGACAGGAAGCAGACGCGGGTAGAGGGCGGCCCGCAGTGCGGCCACGGGGGCGGGCAGGTCGTGTGTGAAGTAGCGGTACTCGCCGGAGCCGAGCCGGTGCCGGGCGAGATCGACGGTGGTGCGGAACAGTTCCGGCTTGTCGTACAGGGCCGCCAGGTCGGCGCACTCCTCGGGTGTGAGCAGCGAGCCCGTGGGCGCGCTGCCGTACTCGTCCAACTCGGCCGCCAGTGCGGCCCAGTCCGTGCCGGCCACGCGGCGGCGGGCCTCGGGCAGACGCATGACTCCTCCCTCCCTCACACCAGGGTCGGCTGCAGCGCGCCCTCGTGCGTGAGCAGCCACAGCTTGCGCTCCACCCCGCCCGCGTACCCGCGCATCGAGCCGTCCGCGCCGATCACCCGGTGGCAGGGGCGGACCAGCAGCAGCGGGTTGGCGCCGAGCGCCCCGCCCACGGAGCGGATCTCGGCCCGGGGCACGCCCAGCCGCGCGGCCAGCTCGCCGTAGGTCGTCGTGGTGCCGTACGGGATGTCGTCCAGGGCCTGCCACACCCGCAGCTGGAACGGGGTGCCGACCGGGGCGAGCGGCACGGAGAAGCGGGTGGGGCGGCCGTCGAAGTACGCGTCCAGCAGGCGGCGCACCTCGACGAACGCCCGGTCGTCGCGCTCCTCGGGGTGGACGGCGGGCGCGCCGCGTTGCCCCGGCAGGGACAGGGACGTGAGAGTGAGGGTGCCGCCGGACTCCTCGCCGGTCAGCAGCAGTTCGCCGAGCGGGCTCGGGCAGCTGGTGTGGACGGTGTGCGTGGTCATCGGGGGCTCCTGACGTTCGGTTCTCGCAGTCGAGTCTGCTGCGTCCGGCGCCGGGTCACCGGCGGAAATCGGACAGGGTGCTGACCTCGCCCCGGTACCGTGACAAAGGGTGCTTGACCTGGGTGTATTTACGGGTGAGTACCCGCGCGGTACCGTGAAGGCATGCCAGCTCTCAACGTGGAGTTCAGCGAACGCGAACTAGAGGACCTGCGGCAGATCGCCAAGGAGCGGGGTACGTCGATGAAGGCCCTCGTGCGTGAGGCCGCAGCCGCCGACATCGCCCGGCACCGGGCGCTGCAGGAGGGGGCGGAGGCCTTCCGGAGCTTCTTCACCGCCCACGCCGAGGAGTTCGCTGCCGCGTTCCCCGACGATGAGCCCCCTGCCAGGGGCGAGGCCGCCTAAGTGATGCCCTCCGTCATCCATATCGATGTCCCGTGGCTGCTCCAGCGCCACGAGGAGGTCCTGCCCGACCAGCCCACGGTCGACGACTTCTCCGCGCTGGTCGCCGCCGTCGCCCGGCATCGCGTCGACCCGCCCCGACTCGGCGTGGACTCCGACCCCGCCTGGCGGGCCGCCGCCCTGCTGCACACCCTCGCCCTGCTCAAACCGCTGCCCGCGGCCAACGCCCGTTTCGCCTGCGCGACCGCCGTGGCGTACATGTTCGTCAGCGGCGTCGGCATCGACCCGCCCTACGGCGCCCTGGTCGACCTCGCCCGCGACCTGATCTCCGGCAAGACCGACGTGTACGGCGCGGCCGACCGGCTCCGCTCCTGGCAGATCTGACACCGCTGCGGGCAGATCCGGCACCGCCCCCGGCCGACGGGGGAAGCCGCCGGGGCCGCCGGCCGAGGGCGGGAGAACAGGGCCGGCGGCCGGCTGCGCGCAGGAGAGCCTCACCCAGCTCTCGGCTTCGCTCGAACCGGGGGGACCCCCACCCTGCGCGGGGCCTTCCGAGAAGGGCCGGACCCCAGTCCAGCACCCGGTCGCACACCCCGGGAGTGTGCGTGCCGGGCCGGTGTGTGCGCACCCTTCACACGGGGCGCGGGGAAAGCCGAAAGCCGTCGTACGGGAGCTGGGACACCGGCCGTATTCTGACTTTCTTTCAAACCTGCCGATGTCGTACGAGCGCCTTGTTGCGTGTGTGGAAGTTGTGCAAGGGTTGAAACACTCGTGCGGGAGCTAATCGCCGTGTTTCTTTCGGCAGTTGGGGAACCGGGCCGGGACGGCACCGGAGAATTCCCGCTCCCCGCGCGCGCATCCCCGAGATCGGCATCGACGCACGATACGCACAAAGGAATCCGCTCAGTGCCCACCCCCCACCCTCCTCGCCCTCCCTACCCGCCCCCTGGGGGCGATCCAGGGGAGTCCGACGAGTCCCTCGCCGCGCCGCTGCGGGCCGGTTCCGACGCGGAGGCCTCCCGGTCGGCCGCCCTGCTGATGGCCCGGCACTGGCAGCCGGCGCAGGAGTACGCGGTCATCTGCCTGGCCGCGCCCGGACCCCTCGCCCACATGGTCACCGCCGCCGCCTTCCATCATGTCCTCGACCGGCTCGCGCTCGGCGAGCCCGCCGAGGCGCTCCGGCCGCGCCTGCTCGTGGCCGTCCGGGACACCGTCGTGAACTGGTCCGCCACGGACCGGATAGCCGCCGTACTGCCGGGCCTCGAGAAACCCACCGGGGGCCGCGGTATGCGTGCGGCGAAGTCCCTGATACCGGAAAACCGTGCCCTGTCCGAACGTTCTTTCCAGAGTCTTCCCCGATTCGAACAGACGTTGCTGTGGCACGCCGAGGTCGAGGCCGAACCGATAAACGTCCCCGCGGGGCTGCTCGGTGCGGACATCGACAGTGCGGCGGCCGCGCTCGAACAGGCCCGCGAGAAATTCCGGGAAGGCTGTGTCCGCGCGCACCGGGAACTCGCGCCGAGTACCGACTGCCGCCACTACAACCGCCTCCTCGACGGGCCGATCCGCCGCGGCGGCGCGCTGTTGCCGGACGTCCGGCAACACCTCGCCGCCTGCCCCTACTGCCGGCATGCCGCCGAGCAACTGGGCCAGATCGAGGCCGGACTCGGCGTGCTGCTCGCCGAAGCGGTCCTCGGCTGGGGCGCCCGCCGGTACCTGGAGTCACGTCCCGGCCGCAGCCGGCCCGGTGGCCCCGCGCGCACCCGCGGCACCTCCCGGCGCTCCGGCGGACGCAGACGCGGCGGCGGCAGCCCCGGACTGCTGGACAGGATCCCGTTGCCCGGCGGACGCCGGCGGGGCGGTGCGGAGCCCGGCACCCTCGCCCGGACTCCCGCGCCCACGCGCCGTGCGCCCGGCGGCTGGTCGTCCAGGACGCTGCTCACCGGAGTCGGCGTCGCCTCGGCCGGACTGCTCGCGACCGTCCTCGCGATCAGCGTGTGGCCGGACTCCGGCGACGGCACCGACCCGGTCGTCTCCACGGGAGCCGCCCCCGGCACCGACGCCCAGTCCCCGCCCGCCTCCGCCACCGCACCCGGCACGGCCGGCCTGCCCTCGGCCGGCCGGCCGACCCGGCTGCGCAACGCCGCCGCCGACCTGTGCCTGGACGTCAAGGGCAAGCCCGCGGCCGGGTCGAGCGTGGTGCTCGCCGTCTGCTCGTCGGCCCCGACCCAGCAGTGGACGTACGAGGCCGACGGGCTGCTGCGCAGCGCGGCCGGCTCGGGGCTGTGCCTGGACTCGCACGCCGACGCCGGTGTCGTCATCGTCGGCACCTGCGCCGAGGCGGGCACGAAGCGCGGCGACGACGTGCGCTACGACCTCACCGTGCAGGGCGAGTTCCTGCCCCACTGGGACAAGACGCTGGCTCTCGCCGCGACCGGTGAGAACGCGGGCGCCGACATCGTCGTCAAGGTCCGGGACCGCTCCGCCGGACAGCGCTGGCCGGCCGACGGGCCATCGGCGAGCCCCGGCTCCCTGTCGATAGCCGGCAGCGACGCACCGTCCGCCCAGCCGGCCGGGCTGCGGGGCAAGGGCGCCTAGGGCTTGTCCGGCGGGTCGGGCCGGCTTCAGCCGACGGCGCCTCATCGGCGCAGATGGGCGTGCCAGGCCCGCGATTCCGGCATGATCCGCCGGACAAGCCCTAGGGAGGCCCGCTTGACCGGGTCGGCCTGATCGCCGGACGGGCTCCCGTCGGCGTGTTCCGCCGCCTGGCCGCGGCGGGACACCCGGCCGTCAGTCGGCCGCCTCGACGAGGTCGTCCGCCGTGACGGTGGCCGGAGCGGAGTGTCCGGACAGGGCGAGCGTGAGGTCCAGCTCCGCGAGCACACAGCGGACGACGTGCTCCACGCCCGCCTGCCCGTCCAGGGCGAGCCCGTACACGTAAGGCCGCCCGAGCAGTACCGCGCGGGCGCCGAGGGCGAGGGCCTTGAACACGTCGTCGCCGGTACGCACCCCGCTGTCGAACAGCACCGCGAGCCGGTCGCCGACCGCGTCCGCGACCCGGGGCAGCGCGTCGGCCGCCGCGACGGAACCGGCCACCTGCCGGCCGCCGTGGTTGGAGACCACCACCCCGTCCATTCCGGCGTCCGCGGCGAGCCGGGCGTCGTCCGGGTGCAGGACCCCCTTGAGGACGATCGGGCCGTCCCAGTGCTCGCGCAGGAAGGCCAGGTCCGGCCAGGTGTGGCCGGCGTCCCCGAACAGACCGAGGAAGTGCAGCACGGCCGCGTTCGGGTCCTCGTGCACCGGCTTGGCTAGGCCCGCCGTGAAGGCCGGGTCGGTGAAGTAGTTGGCGGTGCCCACCCCGTGCAGGAACGGCAGATACGCCTGGTCCAGATCGCGGGGCCGCCACGCCAGCAGCGGGGTGTCCAGGGTGACGACCAGCACCGAGAACCCGGCCGCCTTCGCCCGGGCGAGGAAACTCCGGGTGACCTCGCGGTCCTTGCCCCAGTACAGCTGGAACCACCGCTCGGCGTCCCCCATCGCCTCTGCCACCTGCTCCATCGGCGTGCTGGACGCCGAGGACAGGACGTACGGCACGCCGTGCGCGGCGGCGGCCCGGGCGGCGGCGGACTCGGCGTCCGGATGCATGATCGACAGCACGCCCACCGGGGCCAGGGCCAGTGGCGCCGGCAGGGAGCGGCCCAGCAGGTGCACCGACAGGTCGCGCTCCTGCACGTCGCGGAGCATACGCGGCACGATCCGATGCCGGGCGAGGGCCGCCCGGTTGGCGCGCGCGGTGCTGCCGTCGCCCGCGCTGCCCGCCACATAGCCCACCGGGCCCGGCCCGAGCCGGTGGGCGGCCAGCTCCTCCAGCCGGGTCAGATCGGTGGGCAACCGGGGCACGGCACCCGTCGTCCCGTTCAGATAGATCTCGTACTGGAAGTCCGCCCAGTGCTTCGCCATCCGCACGTCCCGCCTCTCGTCGTCGAGCATGCGCCGCGCCGACGATACTCGCGGGTAAGTGCGGGTCCGTCCACCGGGGATGCGGTCAGCCCACCCGCGCGACCGCCCGTACGGGAGCGCCGTCCGCCCCGGGCAGCCGCAGCGGGAACAGGAACACCTCCACCGCCTCCGCGCCCACCAGCCGCTCCAGACCGGTGAGGTTCTCGGCGATCACCCCGCCGGCGCCGCACAGTACGCGGTGGGCGGGCAGCCCGAGGTCGGCCTGCGGATCGCCCGGTTGAGGCGTGGGGTCGACGCTGAGCGCGTCGACGGCCACCGTGCGCGCGCCCGCCTCCACCACGGCCCGGGCCGCCTGAGGGGTCAGCCAGGGATGGGCGAGGTACGCCTCGGTGCCCCAGTGCGCCGACCAGCCGGTGACGAGCAGCAGCAGCGCGCCGGGTGTTGCCCCGAGGGCGTCGAGCGCGGGGGCGAGCAGGGCCGGGGTGATCGGCGACCGGGCGGGCAGCCCCCGGACGTCGGTCACGACCGCGGGCCCGGCGAACCGGTCCAGCGGCAGTTCGTCCAGGCGGGGCCAGGCGTCGTCGACGTGGTACGGCGCGTCGACATGCGTGCCGGACTGCGAACCCAGGTGCAGGGAGAGGACGTTGACACCGTCGGCCGGGGCGCGCAGGGCGGGTGAGACCGTGACCTCGGGGTCACCGGGATACACGGGCATCCCGGTGACCACGGGCACGGACAGGTCGAGCCAGCCGGTCATCGCCCGGCCTCGGCCGCGAGCGCGGGCGGCACCTCGTCCGCCGGGGCACCGGGACCGGTGATCGGCGGCACCGGCGCCTCGACGGTACGGGCCAGTCGCGCACCCTCCGGTCCGTAGGCCGCCCGGGGCTCGGGGAACAGCCTCAGCAGGGTCAGGAACAGGATCGCGGCCACCGCGAGCGACAGCGGCAGGCTGATGTCGACGCCGTTCGCCAGGTCGCCCAGCGGCCCGACGAACTGGCCCGGGATGTTCGTGAACAGGACGCCGACCACCGCGGCCACCCACCAGGCCGTCATGCCGCGCCAGTTCCAGCCGTGCGCGAACCAGTAACGGCCGCCGCGCTGACGGCGGTTGAAGACCTGGAGCGCGTCGGGGTCGTACCAGCCGCGCCGGGTGTAGAAGCCGAGCATCATGACGACCATCCACGGCGTGGTGCAGGTGATGATCATCGTGGCGAACGTCGAGATCGACTGCACCAGGTCCAGGCCGAACCGGCCGATGAAGATGAACCCGATGGACAACACGCCGACCAGCAGCGTCGCCTGCACGCGGGACAGCTTCGGGAACACCGAGGAGAAGTCGAGGCCGGTGCCGTACAGCGAGGTGGTGCCCGTCGACATGCCGCCGATCAGCGCCAGCAGACACACCGGCAGGAAGAACCAGCTCGGCGAGATCGCCAGCAGTCCGCCCACGAAGTCGGGCGCGGCCGGGTCGACGTACTTCGGCGCCTTCGTCGCGATGATGCTCGCGGTCGCCAGGCCGAAGACGAACGGCAGCAGGGTCGCGATCTGGGAGAGGAACGCGGCACCGACGACCTTGCGGCGCGGGGTGCCGGCCGGGATGTAGCGCGACCAGTCGCCGAGGAACGCGCCGAACGACACGGGGTTCGACAGCACGATCAGCGCCGCCCCGATGAACGACGGCCAGAACATCGACTGCGTCGCCGCGTCCGCCGAGGCCGTGAACACACCGGCGTACGAGGGGTCGAAGTCACCGGCGAAGGCGAACGCGCCGAGCAGGAACAGCACGGTCGCCGAGGTCACGGCGATCTTGTTGACGAAGAGCATGAACCGGAAGCCGTAGACGCACACGGCGAGAACCAGCCCGGCGAACAGGGCGTACGCGACGACGTACGACAGCGTGCTGCGCTCCAGGCCGAACAGCCGGTGTGCGCCGCCGACCAGGGCGTCGCCCGAGCTCCACACCGAGATGGAGAAGAACGCGACGGCGGTCAGCAGCGACAGGAACGAGCCGACCACCCGGCCGTGCACGCCCAGGTGCGCGGACGAGGCGACTGCGTTGTTGGTGCCGTTGACCGGGCCGAACACGGCCATCGGGCACAGGATCAGCGCGCCCGCGACGACACCGAGGAGGGTGGCCGCGAGCCCCTGCCAGAAGGAGAGCCCGAACAGGATCGGGAACGCGCCGAGGACACAGGTCGAGAAGGTGTTGGCACCGCCGAAGGCGACCCGGAACAGGTCGAGCGGGGTCGCGGAGCGGTCCGCGTCGGGGATGCGCTCGACGCCGTAGGGCTCGACCTCGGTGAGGGACGGGGGCGCGGCGGGGGAGTTGGGGGACTGAGGGGTCAAGGCGGGCTCCAGCGTGGATGCGGCGATGGAGCGCTTCGTGGCGCGGCGGTGGCGGACGACCGACGGCGCCGCGGGATGTGCGACGCCGGCGTGGACGTCCAGGAGGGGTCTGCCGACGGTACGACGCCGGCGAGAACCCCTGCCAGAGGATGATTCATCCATCTTCGCCGTCGCCAGTGGAGGAATCGACCACCTCCTCTCGATCCGGACCCTGCGCCCGTACCCGCTGGACGTGTTCCAGGGACTCCCGCAACTCGGTCAGCCAGTCGTCGGTGTGACGCTGCACCAGGCGCACGCACCAGGCGAGGGCGTCGCTGCGGCTGCGCGCGACGCCCCCGGCGATGAGGGTGTCCAGCACCTGACGCTCGGGCTGCCGCAGCCGGGTCATCACCGGCGCGGCGACATGGGTGAACAGGGCACGCTCGGTGCCGCACGCCACGCCCCAGGACACCTTCCGGCGGAAGAGGTGCTCGCCCTCGCGAGCCACCTCCATCCGGGCCTCGCGGGTGCGCTCCCGGAACTCCTGGATCCGGGCCTGCACGGCGGCCTCCCGTTCGGCGTCCGAGGCGCCCTCGGCGAGCCGTGGCTCCGGGATGCGCCCGATCACGGTGATCTCCTCGCGGTCGGGGGTCACCTCGACCAGTTCCACGAAGAGATCGTCGGGCAGCCGGCCGGCGAACCAGCCGCGCAGCTTCTCCTTCTGCTCATCTGTAATCATGTAATCAGGATTACTCCGACCAATTCATGAACACAAGGCGTCACGACGGGGGTTCACCGTGGGCGGAGCCGGAATGTTTCAGGCCTATTAACTGGGCGGTGTTTTTCGGCCATGCAACCGCTCTCAGCGATCAAGAACCGCACGGTTGAGCGGTCGGCGTGTTCGAATTCTGTGACTTCACGCCACTGCTTCAACACGCAAGGTTACTGAAATCCGTGGGGTCGATGTGTGTTTCGACGGCGGACTCGGCAGAGTGTCGCTCGCCGCTCGGCGCCCACCGGGCCGAAGCCGGCACTCGTCTACTCGAGCGGAAGGATGCACACAATGCGGAACACCGCGCGCTGGGCAGCGACTCTCGGCCTCACGGCCGCCGCCGTCTGCGGACCCCTTGTCGGGGGCGCCGCCGCTGCACCGCACGCCGCCCCGTCGTCGCTCTACGCCCCCTCGGCGCTGGTGCTCACCACCGGCCACGGCGACACCGCGGCGACGGCCACGCCGGAGCGCGCCGTCACCCTGAACTGCGCCCCGACGGCCTCCGGCACCCACCCGGCCGCGGCCCTGGCCTGCGCCGAACTGCGCGGGGTCGACGGCGACTTCGGGGCCCTCAAGGCCCGGGACGACGTCTGGTGCACCAAGCTGTACAACCCTGTGGTCGTCACGGTCGAGGGCGTCTGGCAGGGCAAGCGCGTCTCGTACGAGCGCACGTTCGGCAACAGCTGCGTGAAGGACGCGCTGAACAGCAGCGTCTTCGCGTTCTAAGGACCGGGATCGCGCGGGCCCCGTATCGCCGGATCAGGCTCGCAACTGGGGAGTGCGGCCCCTGGAGCGGGGTACCCGCGATCTCGCACCGGAGCTGACGGGAGGAGTGGGGCCATCCGTCGGCTTCCGGGCACCATGCCGCCTCCCGGGCGGGCCCGTGGGGGGCCTGTCCCGGGGGGCGGCGAAAAATAAATGGTTTCAACAGGTGCCCCTGCCACGCATTGGTGACTCGTGTCGTACGAGGGGTGACGACGGCCGCGCCGGCCCGTGCACAGACTGTTGCCGTGGTCGCGCAGCCGAGCGATCTCAAGCACCCCGCCAGGGTGTGCGCCGCGGCCACCAGGCCGGCACCGCCCGCCGATAGCGCTCGTACTCCGTGCCGAACCGGCGCACCAGTCCCGGCTCCTCGTACCAGCGCACAAAGGCCCACGTCAGCAGCCAGGCCCCGGCCGCATACCCGAACAGCACCGGCCGGGCGAGCAGTAGGCCCTGGCCGCAGAGCACGGCGACGACCGCAACGTAGATCGGATTGCGCACGTACCGGTACGGCCCGCTCACCACGAGCCGCGTCGGCGGCGCGATCGGCGCCGGGGTGCCGAGTCCTTCCAGGGCGAACCGGGTGAAGGCCTCCAGGATCACGGCGGTGCCTGCCGCCAGCGGAACGAGGCCGAGCAGCCGCAGCGGCAGCCGCCAGTCACCGGCCCGCCAGCCGCCGGTCAGCCACCACGGCACCAGCACGGCCGCGCCGCCCGAGACCACGACGAGGAACAGGGCGCTGCCCAGCGCCGCCGACGCCTTGCGCATCTCCCCACCATGACAGCGGAGAGGGGCCGCCGTCTCCCTGCTGACGGCGGCCCCTCGGACCTGAAGTTCGCCCCCTGCGGGACGGCTACATGTGGACAACCGGTGCGGCCCCGGCGTCCTGCTCCGGCACCCCGCGCCGGTAGAGCAGGAACGCGATGACCGTGCCCGCGGCGAAGAAGCCCGCCGACCACCAGAAGGCGGTGGTGTAGCTCTCGATCGTCGCCTGGGCCTGCGCCGGCTTGCTCGCGGGGTTGTGGCCCGACAGGTAGTCGGTGGCGGCGCTCGCGGCCAGGGTGTTCAGCAGGGCCGTACCGATCGAACCGCCCACCTGCTGCATGGCGTTGACGGTAGCCGAGGCGACACCCGCGTCCTCGGCCGCGACCCCGCCGGTGGCCAGCTGCATGGCCGGCGGCATGACCATCCCGAGGCCCACGCCGATCACGATCAGCTGCGGCAGCACCGCGCTGACGTAGTGGGAGCCGAGGCCGATGCCGGTCAGCCAGGCCATGCCGGCCGTGGCGATCGCGAAGCCCAGCGGGATGACCGCCTTCGGACCGATCCGGGGCATCAGGACCGTGGTGCCGACCTGCGCGGTCACCATCAGCGCGCCGACCATCGGGAGGAAGGCGACACCCGTCTTGGTGGGGCTGAAGCCGAGGTTGAGCTGGAGGTAGTAGGTGAGGAAGAGGAAGACGCCGAACATGCCCGCGCCGGTGATCAGCACCGCGACGAACGAGGCGCCGCGGTCGCGGTCGAGCAGGATGCGCAGCGGCAGCAGCGGGTGCGCGGCCCGGGTCTGCCACCAGGCGAAGGCCGCGAGCAGCAGCCCGCCCGCGATCAGGAAGCCCCAGGTCAGCGGCGAACCCCAGTCGTGGGTCTCGGCGTTGGAGAAGCCGTAGACCAGCGAGAACAGACCGGTGGCGACCAGGATCGTGCCCGGCACGTCCAGCTTGGCGCCGGCGGCGTCCCGGTGATTGCTGAGCAGCACCCAGCCGCCGACGAAGGCGACGACCGCGATGGCCACGTTGACGTACAGGGTCCAGCGCCAGTCGAGCGCGTCGGTCAGCACACCGCCGAGCAGCAGGCCGACCGCACCGCCGGCACCGGCGATGGCGCCGTACACACTGAACGCGCGGGCCCGCTCGCGGGCGTCGGTGAACGTGGTGTTCAGCAGCGACAGCGCGGCCGGGGCGAGGAGCGCGCCGAAGGCGCCCTGCAGGGCACGCGCGACGACCAGCATGGTGAAGCCGTTCGCCGCACCGCCGAGCGCGGAGGCGGCGGCGAAGCCGACGATGCCGACGAGGAAGGCGGGCTTGCGGCCGAACAGGTCGGCGATCCGGCCGCCGAGCAGCAGCAGTGAGGCGAAGGCCAGCGCGTAGGCGGTCACGACCCACTGCCGGCTGCCGTCGGAGAAGCCGAGGTCGGCCTGGGCGGACGGCAGCGCGATGTTCACGATCGTGGCGTCGAGGACCACCATCAGCTGGGCGACGGCGATGATCGCGAGGATCCACCACCGCTTGCCCGAGGCCTCGGTGTGGGCCTTCGCGAGGGCTCCCGTGCGGGGGCCGTCGGTCAGGGTGTTCTGGGGCATGGGGAACCACTCCAGGGAAGTCGTCCGTGGGTCGTCTGCAAAGACCTCGTAAACGAAACCGTTTCGTACACATCGAGGCTAGAGCAGTTTTAGCGAAACGGCAACGTTTCGCTTGCTGGGCTGGTCCGACCCGGTCCCCTGGGGGGAGTGCGTCCGCTACGGTGGCGCCGTCGGCATGGGGGCTCTGAGTCGAGAATCGGTTACAGGTGGCAGACACTTCTTCTGATCCCGTCGCGGTGATCCTCACCGCGCTGCAGGTCGAGTACGACGCGGTGAAGGCCCGGCTCACGGACCTCACCCGGAACGACGAGGGCGGCACGATCTTCGAGCGGGGCCGGCTGCCCGGTACGCGCTGGAGTGTCGTCCTCGCCCTGACCGGGCAGGGCAACGACAATGCGGCCGCGGTCACCCGGCATGCCTACAGCCTCTACCTGCCCGGCGTGCTGCTCTTCGTCGGCGTCGCGGGCGGGCTGAAGGACGATCTCCAGATCGGCGACGTCGTCATCGGCGACCGCATCTACGACTACCGCGAGAAGCAGGGCCCCGACGGCGACCACTACCGGCCGCGCGGCTGGGAGGCGCCCTGGCGGCTCGTCCAGCGCGTGCAGCGGATGGACTTCGGTCGGCAGATCCCCGGCCGGGTGCTCGTCGCGCCGATCGCCTCGGGCAACGTTGTTCTGGACAAGGACACTTCGGAGCTGGCCGGGCATCTGCGCGGCAACTACGACGACGCCGCGGCGATCGAGATGGAGAGCGCCGGTGTGTGCTCGACCGCCCATCAGATCGGAACGTTGGACACGTTGACGATCCGGGGGATCAGCGACAAGGCGGACGGCACCAAACGCCGGGCGGACGCGGGCGGTTCCCAGAAACGCGCGGCCTGGAGTGCCGCCGCGACGGCGGTGGCGATCCTCGCCTCCCTCGTCCCGGAGGGAGCGGCGCAGGACTCAACCATGCCTGAGATGGCGGGTGTTGACGGACTGTCCGGGACCGGCTCCGCGTCCTCGGCATCCGAACACGCGTCGGCTGCCGGCGTCGACGAGTCCGGGCCACACGGCAGCGATGCTGCCGTATACGGAGCGCGGCGCACCGGCCCCGCCGCAGCCGGGGCGGGCGGCGGCGATTCCGTCGTACCGGAGGCGGGCGGTCGCGATTCCGCGACTTCCGGCTCCGGGTCGGAAGGGAAGCCGCCGACCGTTCTCCCGGCCCACCGCCGTCGGACGCTGCTGTCGGCGGCCGCGGAACGCACCCGCTTAGGCAAGAGGACCGACAAGTCCTCCAGGCGCACCCGCGCCACCCTCATGGCCTGCCTCGCGGTCGCCGTGGTCGGAGCACTCGTCGCCTTCCTGCTGAAGGTCACGGGCGGTTCCAGCACATCGGACCCGAACTCGGCGCTGGCGTCCTGTTCGCTGTCCCAGGCCCGCGTCACGCTGAACATCGCCGCCTCCATCGACCTCTCGAGGTCCCTGAGCGACGCCGCTCGCGCCTACAAGGCGCGGCGAAGCCCCGACGGGGCCTGCGTGAAGGTCGAGGTGTCCTCCATCAACTCCGGTACCGCGATGCGGGCCCTGGCCGACGGGTGGACCGAGGACGACGAGCGCCCCGACGTGTGGTCGCCCGCCGGCAGTGAGTGGGTCGACCTGGCCCGGACCCGTGCGAACGGCGCGGGAAGGAAACTCCTGCCGGAGAGCGTGCCGCAGCCCATCGTGACCAGCCCGCTGACGATCGCGATGCCCCAACCGATGGCCGAGACCATGGGCTGGCCGGAAACGACCATCGGCTGGAGCGACCTCGCGAAGTGGGCCGAGGATCCGACGAACTTCTGGGCGGAGCACGGAAACAAGCAGTGGGGTGCCCTCAAGCTGGGCAAGACCAACCCCGACTACTCAACCTCCGGACTGAACGCCACCGTCGGTGCCTTCTACGCCAGGACCCACACCACGGGCGAGCTGTCCGTCCGGGACATCGACTCGTCCGCCAACCAGGACTTCGTCCGGAACATCGAGAAGTCCGTGGTCCACTACGGCGACACCACCCTGACGTTCCTGGCGAATCTGCGTGCCGCCGACGACAGGGGCGGGCGCGACGAGGCGCTCAAGTACATCTCCGCCGTGACGGTCGAGGAGAGCGCGGTCGTCGCCTACAACCAGGGGTATCCCTGCGGGGCCTACAGCTACGCGCGCGACTGCGACCGGAAGGCGAGGCCCGAGACACCCCTCGTCTCCTTCTATCCGAGGGACAGTGATCCGGTCAGCGACCACCCCTACGTCCAGCTGAAGGACATCAGCACGGCGAAGCGGGAAGTGTCGGACGACTTCCTGGCCTACCTGCACAGCTCCGACGCGTACCGGAAGTATTTCGCCCCGTACGGTTACCGGACGTACAAGGGCGAAGTCCCCGCAGACTCGGGGATCGACCCGGGGAACGGTGCCCTCGGCACCCAGAAGATCAAGGGCTATGACGCGCCCGACGGCGATGTGCTCGAACGGGTGCAGCAGGTCTGGCCGAGCCTGCGCCGCAGGGCCAGTGTGCTCGTGGTGATCGACACCTCCAAGTCGATGGACGACAACGTGCCGGGCACCGGCCAGACCAAGATGCAGCTGCTGCAGCAGGCGGAACCCGCCCTGTTCGACCACTTCGCCGCCACCGACCGCGTAGGGCTGTGGAAGTTCTCGAACGCGGCGAACCTGGACGGCAAGCACCACTACCTCCCCCTGATCGACATCGGTCCCATGGGGGAGAAGCCGGCCGGCAAGCACGGCGCCACCCGCCGCGCCGAACTGAGGGGCGAGGTGAAGGGCCTCGTCCCCGACGGCTCGACCGGCCTCTACGGCACGGTCGAGGCGGCGGTGGACACCATGCGCAAGGACTACGACCCGGGCGCCATCAACGCGATCGTCCTGCTCACCGACGGCCGCAACGAGGGCGTGCCGCCCACGCCGACCCTCAAGGACGTCCTCGCCAGGATCGGCGCGCCGGAGAAGAGGGTCCGTGTGTTCACCGTGGCCTACGGATCGAAGGCAGACCAGCAGGACGCGAACGGCAGGACCGTGCTGGAGGAGATCGCCGCCGCCACCGGGGCGCACGCCTACGACGCCAAGGACCCGAAGATCCTCCGTGAGGTGCTGACCAGCGTGATCTCCAACTTCTGAGGGCCGCCCTCCTGGACGGCAGCATCGTACATTCCTTGACGAGAATATAACTGTAGAGGCATATTGGTCTCATGTCCGACGCCACGCTCTGGACCGCCCTCGCCGACCCCCACCGGAGGGCCATCGTCGCTCTGCTCCTGGAGCGGCCCCGGCCCGTCGGGGAGATCGTGGAGGCATGCGGACTGAGCCAGCCGAGCACCTCCAAACATCTGAGGGTGCTGAGGGAGGCCGGTCTGGTCCAGGTCAGGCAGGATGCGCAGCGCCGCGTCTACGCCCTCGACCCCGCCCCGATCGCCGCCCTGGACGCCTGGCTGGCGCCGTACCGCAGGCTGTGGAACAGCAGCCTCGCCACGCTGGGCCGCCGCCTCGACGAGACGAACGAGTCCAGCGGCTCCACCGAGCGGGACGTGACGTCCGACGACACCTGACCCCCCCCATCGCGAAGGACCGAGCACCATGTCCGTCGACCTCACCGGCACCTACCTGACCCTCGACGACGGCCGCCCCGCCGTCCGCTTCAGCCGCACCTACGACCACCCGCTCGACCGTGTCTGGCGCTTCGTCACCGACCCGGAGGAACTGGCCGGGTGGTTCCCCTCCCGTGCCGAGATGGATCTGCGTCCCGGCGGCGCCATCCGGTTCAGCGGCGACCCGAACATGCCGGAGTCCACCGGCAAGGTGCTCGCCGTCGACCCGCCCCGGCACCTGTCCTTCGAGTGGGGCGGCGACGAACTCCACTTCGACCTCGCAGAAGCCGGGGAGAACCGCACCCGGTTCACCCTGACCAACGTCCTCGTGGCGGAGAACACCGCCGCCCGCAACGGCGCCGGCTGGGAGGTCTGCCTGTCCGGCCTGGACGCCAAGGCACGCGGCGAGCACGTCGAGGGGCCGCACGCCGGGGCGGGCGCGCCCTGGAAGGAGTTCTACGACGGTTACGTCGGGGCCGGGGTGCCCTCGGGCGCGCCGGTGCCGGGCCTGGACTGACCCTCAGGCGGAAGCGCGCCCCCTTCGAAGGAGAGCCCCAGCGTCTTGCGCACGACGCTGTGCGCGCCGTCGCAGCCGACCAGGAAGAGCGAGCGGATCTCCAGCTCCTCGCCGGCCGCGGTGCGCAGCCGACTGGTGACCCCGTCGGGGTCCTGGGCGAGGGACAGCAGCTCCGTGCCGCGCTCGATGCGACCGCCGAAGCAGGCCAGGCGCTCCTCGAGGATGCGCTCGGTCTCGTACTGCGGCAGCGCCGCGAAGCCGTACGGCACCTGTGGCGGCAGAGACATCTCCATGCGTGGCTGTTCGACGCCGTTCACAGGGCACCTTCGAGGATGCCCAGGCTTTCAGGCCGGGGAGGAATCGGAGGCTGCGGAGCAGGGCAGAGGCAGCCGGACCGCCGCCAGGGCGATTCGGCGTCCACCCGTGACTGGGTGAGGCAGCCCAACTGTCAGTGCCCCCGGGTAGGTTCGGGTGCATGACGACGGGAGCGATCAGGGAGGAGGCCGGGTATGCCCGGTACACCTACCGTGTGCGCCTGTCGAAGACGGCCCGGCGTGCGCTGGAAGCTGAGTGGGACCGGTGTCGGTGGATCTGGAACGAGTGTGTGGCCCGCTCGAAGAAGGCTTACGCGGAGGGTGAGAAGGTCGGTCCGGCTGCGTTCGACAAGATGCTGACTGAGGCGAGGCGGGTAACCCCGTGGCTGGCTGCCGGGTCGAGTGTTCCTCAGCAGCAGCTTGTACGGGATTTCGGCAGGTCCCGTGCGAAGGCGCTGAAGGAAATCAAGGACCGGGTTCCGCAGCACCGGCGGGCGGGGATGCCGCGTTGGAAGAAGAAGCGTGAGGTGCGGCCGTCCCTGAACTACACGCGGCGCGGCTTCCGTCTCAAGGACGGCCGGCTGCACCTCGTCGGCCAGATCGTGTTGCGGGTGGTGTGGTCGCGGGAACTGCCCGCGGATCCGTCCAGCGTGCGCGTGTACCAGGACGCTACAGGTGCGTGGTATGCCTCGCTCATCGAGCCTCTTGCTCCGACGGGGCGTGCGATCGGTGTGGACTGGGGTGTGAAGGAGACGGCCACCACCACATCCGACGACCACGACCTTCCCCACCCGCAGCACGGCA
>NZ_JBEXYL010000130.1:0-19100 GCF_040630895.1 Streptomyces sp. NPDC005728 | reverse complement strand
TCGCGTATGAGCTGCTGCTGAGGTACCGACGAGCCGTCCCTCAACCAGGGGGTTACCCGCCGGGCCTGGGTCAGCATCCGGTCCAGCGCAGCCGGGCCGACCTTCTCACCCTCGGTATGGGCTTTCTTCGAGCGGGCCACGCACTCGTTCCAGATCCAGCGGCACCGGTCCCACTCAGCTTCGAGTGCACGCCGGGCCGTTTTCGACAGGCGGACACGGTAGGTGTACCGGACATACCCGGCCTCCTCCGTGATCGCTCCCGTCGTCATGCACCCGAACCTACCCGCAGGGACTGACAGTTGGGTTGCCTCACCCAGTCACGGGGTGGACACCGAACCGCCCTGGCGGCGATTCGGCTGCCTCTGCCCTGCTCCGCAGGAATCCGATTCCTGCCCGGCCTGAAGGCCGGGGCATCCTCGGAAGTGCCCGGTGACAGCAGCCCGTCCCGACGCGCCCCATCCACGGCCCCGCCCCGGCCGACCTGCTGTGACTTCTCCCACCTGCTCTTGCCGTGGCGGGAAAGGCTTACCTACGTTCGGTTGTATGTCCTCCTTTGACCCCATCCTCCCCGACGAGCCGGACCAGCCGGACGAGCCCATAGCCAAGGGCGAGCCCGCGGCGGACCGACCCGGCACCTCCGCGCCGGTCGACTTCGTCGTCGACCTGACCGCCCACGAAATGCTCCGGCGCACGCACGCCCTGGCCGCCCTGGGGCCCGACTGGGACCCCGTCGCGGCGCTGCGCGGCGAGGAGGAGGCGTACGACCTGCTGTACTCCGGTCTCGACGCCGAGCAGCAGCGCATCTACGACGAGCTGGTCGCGGCCGGGGTGCTCCCGAGGCGCGGGGGTGGCGATGCTGCCGCTTGACCCCCAGGCCGACATCGGCCGCCGTGCCTGGGTGGAGTGCCCGAAGTGCGACGACCGCCGGGGGTGCGCGACCTGCGAGCAGGGGCGTGCCTGCTACGGCCACTGGCGCTACCTGCTCTCCAACACCGGCAGCCTGCTCCACCTGCAGTGCCCGTCCTGCACCCACGTCTGGACTCACGAGACGAATTTCGGCGCCACCCGATCCCAGGGATGAGGCCGTTCAGGGTGCCGTGAACAGCGTCGGGAAGCGAGGCGCCAGCCAGGGCCTGGCTCCCCAGGCGATGACCTGCCCCCGGGCGATGGCACGCCAGGGGTTGAGCCGGCCCAGCGCGATGAGCAGGAACGCGACGGGGTCCAGGAGAATGGTGCAGTCCGAGCGGCCCACAGGCGTCCCCGGCGTCACCTGCACGGCACCGTCGGTCAGGGACACGCCGAATGCCTCGCCGCCGCGCAGGCGGATCGTGTAACGGGCCGTGAGACCGGCGGTGGCCGCGGTGTCGGCCACGCGCGGCATGACCGAGAGCATGAACGGCATGCACAGGCCCACCCGTGCCCGGTCGACCATGTGCGGGCGGCCCAGGGCGAGCGCGAGATCGTATCCGTGGCCCAGCATGTGCGTGAGCAGGTAGGACGCGAGAACCGGCCGGTCCAGGGGGCCCAACGGCGTGGTCGGTGCCGGGCCGTCGACGGCCCCTGTGGCCCCTTCGGCCGTGGTGGCCCCCATGGCGTCCAGGAACACCTCGGCCTGCTCCGTGATCATCGTCGCCAGTGGATCTGCCCGGCGCTCCCCGAACTCGGTGAGGGACTGCGCGTTGGCCGCCGCCAGGCTCTGCGGTGTGCCGTCACCGTAGGGGCGTTCCCGTCCGGCGGCGAGGTCGGCCATCAACTCGTTGGCCAGGGCGAGATGGGCGGCCGCTTCGCCGACGGTCCACTCCGATCCCGGTACGGGAACCGCCGTGTCGGGCACGCCCCGCAACAGCGCGGCGATGTCCTCGGCGGTCCCGCGTATCGCCTGCCCGAGCCCTTCGGGCAACGGCCCCCTGCTGTCCTGCCGTACCGTCGCGTGCACGCGGCGCGTCCTCTCTCACCTGGCAACACCCCGTGTGCACGGGGCGCCGGTACCCAACCAGACTCAGGGCCGCGCGGCAAGCCCCGTGCGCCCTCAGCGGCTGCCGGTCCAGTTGTGGGCCACGTCGATCACCAGACGGTCGGGCAACTGGATCACCCGGAACGGCAGACGGGCCCGGACACCGAGACCTATCTGGGTCTCACCCTCGAAACTGCCGGCGAACCGGGTGTCCCTGAAGGTGCGGTACCCGGCGAGGTTCACGCCGGGAAGGGTGCGGCCCACCCGTGCCGGATACGTGGGCGCGCCGGTCTCCGGGTCGTAGGCCGGCGCTCCGACACGGACGTCGAGTACGGCCCCGCCGCCGACCGGGATGTAACGGCCGCTGGCGGTCTGCTGGAGCTGCTTGACGTACCTGACGTAGTAGCCGAGCGAGCCGCCGCCGGGCACGTCGAACACGATGCGGTCGAAGCAGTCGTGCCGACCGGTCCTGATGTTCTCCAGCGGCACCGCTCCGGCGGTGACACCGCCCTTGTCGCCGCTGCCCCAGCCGGTCGGGCAGGCCGTGACCCGCGCCGTGGCAGCCGGTGCGGCTCCCGCCGCGCTCGACGCCGCTCCCAACCCGGTGCCCGCCAGAACGAGCGCCGCCATCACTGCCCCAATTCTTCGCATGATGTCCCCCTTGGTCGTTTCATGCTGCTTATGTGGTGAGACACGCAGCTATGGCGAAAGGTTGCACGCCGGGTGGCGGGATTTTCCGGGGTCCCGCTGCGGCAACTCGCCGTCCTCGGCGATCACCACACGCACGGCAGCCGCACCTCGATGACGGTCGGGCCCCCGGTCGGGCTGGACACCTGCACACCGCCGTCGAGCGCGGCGACCCTGCGCCGGATGCCCAGCAGGCCCGTGCCGCCGGTCTCGTCCGCACCGCCCGTTCCTTCGTCCCGGACGACAGCACGCAGTCCGGTGCGCAGGCGTTCCAGCCGTACCGTCGCCCGCCGGCCACCGCCGTGCTTGGCGGCGTTGGTCAGCGCCTCGGCGACCGCGAAGTACGCGGCGGCCTCGACGGCGGCCGGCGGTCGCGGGCCCTCCTCCAGGCCGCCCGTCACCTCCACGGTCACCTCCAGAGCGCTGCTCGCCGCAAGGGCCCGTACGGAACCGACCAGGCCGCGGTCGGTGAGGATCGGCGGGTGGATGCCGCGCACCACCTGCCGCAGCTCGGTGAGTGCCTCCTCGGCCTGGTCCTGTGCCTCGGCCAGCAGCCTGCGTGCGGTCTGCGGATCGCGGTCGAACCCGCGCAGGGCCAGCCCGAGCCGCATGGACAGCGCCACCAGGCGGGCCTGGGCGCCGTCGTGCAGGTCGCGTTCGATACGGCGCAGTTCGGCCTCGTGTGCGGCGATCGCATCGGCGCGGGTCGCGGCCAGCTCCTCGACCCGGGCGGCCAGCAGCGCCCGGGGTGAAGGTCTCAGCAGCGCCGTCGACCAGGCGGCTTCCAGGTCGGCGAGCCGGGTGATCAGTGGCAGCACGGCCGGTGCGCGGCGCAGCAGCCCGCACCGCACCCCGTCGACGACCAGACCCGGCGGCCACAGCGGCAGCGCCAGGAAGAGCAGGGCGCCGTAGACGTACGAGGCAATCATCCAGCGCAGGTCCGTGCGGGTGCCGGGGTCGCGGACCGCGGTGCGCAGGCGTACACGCAGCGGCCTGGTCAGGGACTGGTACGCCTCAGGGATCTCCCGGCCCGTCCACCCGGCGGTCATACGCCGCTTCGCTCCCGCGATCCGGCGGATCAGCAGCACGGTCTCGGGCAGCATCCAGGCCCCGACCACGGCGAGCGTTCCTACGGCCGTGATGAGCAGCACGGTGATGAAGAGGTACAGGCCGAAGGTCATGACCGCGGCCAGAACCAGGTGAACCGTGGCACGCCCGGCCTGCCGCACTGCTTTACCCATACCGCCACGCTAGGCGATCACGAGACCGGGTCGATCCGCTGCGCGGCGCAGCGAAATGTGAGGTACGCTTCTTCGTGGCGCAGCTATTGCGCAACGCAGGAAAATTTCGGCTCTTGTCCACTGCACCCCGAACTCCCTCTCGAGGAGCCCACATGCTCACCATCGCCGTCACCGGTGCGACCGGTGCCCAGGGCGGTGCCACGGCCCGTGCCCTGCTGGCCGCCGGCCACCGGGTCCGCGCCCTCACCCGTACCCCCGCCGCACCGGCGGCCCGCGCTCTGCGCCGGCTCGGCGCCGACGTCCGGTTCGCCGACTTCGACGACCGCCCCACCCTGGACGCCGCGCTCGCGGGTGCCGACTCCCTCTTCGCGGTGACGACCCCGTTCGGCACGGACACCGCCACCGAGGTCCGCCAGGGCAAGGCCCTGCTGGACGCGGCGGTGGCCGTCCGGGTCGGCCACATCGTGTTCACCTCCGCGGCGCACGCCGATCGTGGCACCGGCATTCCGCACTACGAGAGCAAGGACGAGATCGAGCGATACCTCCGGGCGACGGGCGTCCCCTGGACGGTCATCGCGCCGGCGGCCTTCATGGACAACTTCGCCTCCGGCTGGACCCTCGAAGGCCTGCGCGACAACACCTTCGCCTGGCCCATGCCGGCCGACCGCCCCCTGACGCTCATCCCCGCCGACGACATCGGCGCGTTCGCCGCCCTGGTCCTGCAGCGTCGAGCCACGTTCAGTGGGCGCCGCATCGACATCGCCTCCGACGAACTCACCGCAGCGCAGATCGCCGCGGCCCTGTCGGCCGCCACCGGCCGCTCCGTCACCCACCGCGAGGTGCCGCTCTCCTACGTCCGCACCCACTCGGACGACCTCGCGGCGATGTTCGCCTACTTCACCACCACCGGTCTCGACGTCGACGTCACCGGACTGCGCCACGCCCACCCCGAAGTGGGCTGGCACACCTTCGCCGACTGGGCCGCCTCCCAGGACTGGCCCACCCTGCTCGCCCCGAACCCAAGGGAATCCGCCCTGCCATGAGGCCTATCGCCTGCGGATGACGCGCAGCGTCGGGGCCCGCCGACCGCCGCTCGCCGACTGGCCGTTCACTTCTCGTGGGACGGCGTCCAGTGGTGTTCGACGAACCAGCGGCCGAACAGCGCGCCTCCGTACACGACGAACCCGACGCCGATCAGCCACGACTCCACCACCAGCACGGTTCCGACCGCGCCGTAGCTCAGCGCGTTGGTGACGATGAGCGGCGTGAAGACGAGCGACGAGAAGGCCCGGAGGCCGGCCAGACCGCCGACCGTGGCGATCGCGCCAGGCAGCAGGGCGCGCCAGTGCACCTGGCCTCCGAGCAGGAACCGCTGGCCCCACCAGAAGAACAGCACCGCGCTCACCGCGGACAGCACGGCCCGCTGCGTCCCGTGCAGCGCCGTGCGGGTCTGTACCTCCTGGTAGAGGTAGGCGGTCAGCACCACCAGCCAGGTCGCCTGCCGCCAGACCCGGTGCCAGGGACCGGCGGGCAGGCCCCAGACCCGCTCGTAGCCGTTCTGCACACTGCCCGCGAAGGACACACCGAACACGGCGAGCAGGACGAGGCTCAGCACACCGGTGGTGCCGATGACCTCGCGCGGCGGGCTGATGATGCGGGTGAGCGCGTCGGCGGACGGTCCTTTGAGACCCATGCCGTCGGTGAGCCAGGACGCGAAGCCGCCCCGTACCAGCGGATCGGCCGCGGCGACCACGATCAGCAGCGGAGCCAGTGTCACCAGGGCCAGCGTGGCGAACCCCATGGCCCGGTGCATCAGCTCCAGGTCGCGGCCGCGCCGGAACAGGGCGCGCACACCGAGCCACTCCCAAGCGCGGTGCAGGCCGCGCCGCCACTGCCTCACGGGTTCCTCCCGTGCCTGCCGCACCAGGGGTCGTCGCCGACGGTCGTGGGCCGCAGGCGTCGGGCGGGCGGCCCTCGATGAGTCTCTGGTGACATGATCGGACGAATGGCGCCGACGCGCCCGGCCGGACGTGCGGTGGCGCGCGTGACCGGACTCAGGGAGCTGGCTTGATGGTCTTCATGGTCAGGTGGGAGTCGATGCGCAGGACGCAGCGCAGACCGCTGAGCTTCTCGGTGAGGAAGGCCTCGTAGGCGGCGTGGTCGGCGACGGCGACGCGCACGAAATAGTCGGGGCGGCCGTACATGCGCCGGAACTCGACCACCTCGTCGTACGCGGCCACGGTGTCCTCGAACTCGAGGAAGGTCGTACGGTCGTTGGCGCTGACCTCGACGTCGATGAGGACCTCCAGCCCGCGGCCCAGGGCCCCGGGATCGACGACGGCCCGGTATCCGGCGATGACACCCGCCTCCTCCAGCCGCTTGACCCGGCGCAGGCACGGCGGCGGGGTCAGCCCCACCCGCTGGGCCAGCTCGACGTTGGTCAGCCGCCCGTCCTGACGCAGGTGAAACAGAATGTCGCGATCGATGGCATCTAGTTTCACTTGATTGCGCACTCGACCATCGTACGGACATTATCGGCAACCATATGACCCGACATTCTTCCTAAAATGTCTCCATGCGAACCTCCCCTGCCGTTGCCGACAGCCTGGAGCGGCCCGAGCCCACCGCTCCGGCCCGCGCGCCCTCCCCGGCCCGGGCCGCGTTCAGGGACTCCGCGTCCGTGGGTCTCGGCTTCGTCCCGCTAGGCATCGCCTTCGGCGTGCTCGTCACCCACTCCGGCGTCGGCTGGTGGTGGGCGGGCCTGTCCAGCGCACTGGTCTACGGCGGGTCGTTCGAGTTCCTTCTCATCGGCCTGGTCGCCGCCGGCGCGCCGCTGGTCTCCATCGCCGTGTCCGCGTTCCTGGTGAACCTCCGGCACGTCTTCTACGCGCTCTCCTTCCCGCTGCACCGGGTGACGGGGCGGCTGGGGAAGACGTACAGCACGTTCGCGCTGTGCGACGAGGCGTACGCCCTGACCGCCGGGCACCAGGCCCGCTCCTGGCCCAGCCGGCGCATCCTCTGGCTTCAGCTCTACATGCACGTGTACTGGGCCGGCGGCGCCACCGCGGGCGCTCTGATCGGGTCCCTCGTCCCCGACAGGGTCACCGGGCTGGACTTCGCGCTGACCGCCCTGTTCACGGTGCTGGCGTTGGACGCCGTCCGCGACCGGCGGGGGGACCTGCCCACCCCGGCGCTCGCCCTGCTCAGCGCCCTCGCCGCCCGGCTGCTGTTCCCGAGCCAGCTGCTGCCGGTCGCCTTCGCCCTGTTCACCGCCGGGCTCCTCGCCCGGCACCTCACCACCCGCAGGAGGCCGAGCCGTGCCTGACACGACCTACCTCGTCGCCGCGGTCCTCGTCTCCGCCGCCGTGACCTGGGCCCTGCGCGCCCTGCCCTTCGCCGTCCTCGCCCCGCTGCGCGCGAGCGGCACCGTCCAGTACCTCAGCACGCGCATGCCCGCCGGGATCATGGTGATCCTGGTCGTCTACTGCCTGCGCGACCTGCCGTCGGCCCACACCCGGGTCGTGCCGTCACTCGTGGCCCTGGCCGTCACCGTCGGCCTGCACCTGTGGCGCCGCAACGCCCTCCTGAGCATCCTCGGGGGCACCACGGTCCACGTCGTACTGGCGAGCACGCTCTTCTCCCGCTGAGGACCGGGACGACCCCGAGAACACGACGCCCGGTGAGACAGCCGGTCAGGAGAGGACCGACCGGCGTCATCACCGGGGCGTTGTCGTCACCCGCTGTCGCGGGCGAGCGTCGGTCAGACGGTGCCGCTCGCGGCGATCGTGACCTTCGCGCTGGGCTTGCCGCTCTGGCTGCCGAGCTTCTCGACGGCGTCGACGACCTCCGTGCCCTCGACGACCTCGCCGAAGACGACGTGCTTGCCGTCGAGCCAGTTGGTGACGATCGTCGTGATGAAGAACTGCGAGCCGTTCGTGTTCTTACCCGCGTTGGCCATGCTCAGCAGGTACGGACGGTCGTGCTTGAGGTTGAAGTTCTCGTCGGCGAACTTCTCGCCGTAGATGCTCTTGCCACCGGTGCCGTTGCCCGCGGTGAAGTCGCCGCCCTGCAGCATGAACTGCGGGATGACCCGGTGGAACGAGGAACCGGCGTATCCGAAGCCGTGCGCGCCGGTGGCCAGCTCGCGGAAGTTCCTGGCGGTCTTGGGAACCACGTCGTCAAAGAGCTTGAAGACGATCCGGCCGGCCGGCTCGTCGTTGATCGTAATGTCGAAGTACACGTTGTCACTCATAGCGATCAACCCTACCGTCGAGGAGTCCTGTGACGTGCAGAAGGGTCTCGTTGCACGTCTGGTGTCCTCCTGCACCCCGCAGAAAATATCGCTCCTCGTAAGCCTCTGGGGCGGAGAATCGCCCAGTGAGCGACAACTGGGTGTGGGACGAAACACTGTTCGCGGGGGCAGCGCCCTACTACGGGCGGGGCAGGCTGCCGTACGCCCCCGCCCTGGTGCAGGTGCTGGCCGACGAGCTCGGGCTCGACGGGACCGGCCGGCTCCTCGACGTGGGATGCGGACCCGGCACCCTGGCTGTCCCCCTCGCGCACCTGTTCGGCGAAGTCGTGGGGGTGGATCCCGACGCCGGCATGATCGGTGAAGCCGCCCGGCGGGCCGCCGACGCGGGAGTGGCCGCGAGGTCCCGGTGGGTACGGATCCGGGCCGAGGACCTCCCGGCGGACCTCGGCACCTTCACCGCGGCGGCCTTCGCCCAGTCCTTCCACTGGATGGACCGCGACCTGGTGGCGGCCACCGTGCGCGGCATGCTCAGGCCCGGCGGTGCGCTGGTGCACGTCTCGGACCTGAAGGGCGAGCAGTTCGGCGTCGAGGGTCTGCCGCATCCTGGTGTGCCGTACGGGGCCATCGGCGAACTCGTCAAGGAGTACCTCGGGCCGGTCCGCCGTGCCGGGCGTGGAGTGCTGCCGAACGGGACACGTGGCGGCGAAGCGGAGATCATCGCGCGCGCCGGGTTCCTGGGGCCCGAGCGGCACGTCGTCCCCGGCGGGCAGGTGCTGGAACGCGGCGAGAACGACGTCGTCGCCTGGACTTTCTCCTTGTCGTCCTCGGCTCCCGGCCTCTTCGGCCCGCGCCGTGCGGCCTTCGAGGCCGACCTGCGGACGCTGCTGCGGTCCTCCTCCCCGACGGGCCGGTTCTGCGAACGCGGGCCCAGCACCGAGGTGTTCGTGTGGCGCACGCCGTCCGGGGCCGGTGCGGCACCCGGATGACGTGGCCGGATCCGGCGGGTCGTCACGCGGGGCGCGAGGTGCACGTGTGCACAGGAGGTACTGGCGTCACGGATACGACACCACGGTCGACGGCGTCGTGGACGTGCCCGAGGTCGCTGATCCCGTCTCATTGATCACGTGCTCGTACTGGCCGTTGCCGCCGAGCGAGACCACCAGTAGGTCGTGGAACTTCACTCCCGGGCGGTTCGGGGCGGCGAAGCCGTGGTGCTGCACGATGGACGGGTCGACGTTGTAGTAGCAGTAACTGCCCAGGCCCCAGCCCTCGTGCGCGGTGACGTTGTCCCCGACCTTGTAGGCCGCGTACCCCTTGACCGAACCGTTCTGGACGGCGGCCTGGTTCGGGGCGTCGTACGCCTTCTCGTTCTGGAAGAAGACCGTGCGGCCCCGCTGGCCGTTCCACTGCACGTCGTACTTGTTGAAGTGCTCCACGAACAGACCGGTGCACAGCACGTCGTCACCGTTGACCACGACTCCGTAGTCGGCGCGGTTGGTGTCCCAGCCGACGCCGGTGCCGTGGTCGGCGCGCCAGACCCAGGTGTGGTCGACGACGGTGTGCCGGCTGTTGACCACCAGGCTCGTGGTCGCCTTGCCCGCGCCCGCGCCGCCGATGCGCACGAAGACGTCCTGCACAGTGGTGGGATTAGCCGCATGGTCCCGGTGCGCGCCTGCCGGGCCGATCTCCAGCAGGGTCGTGGAGTTGACCGGTCCGGCGTCGATGAGGAACCCGGCCAGCCGTACGCCGTCGACGTCGGCGACCCTCATCACCGTGGTCCCGTTGTCGGGTACGAGGGTCGCGTAACCCAGGCCCAGCACCACGGTGCCCGCGCGGTTCACCTGGATCGGCTGGTCCACGTGGTAGATGCCCGGCGTCAGCAGCAGGTGAAGTCCCTGCGCCAGCGCCTGGTTGAGGGTGGCCGCGCTGACGCCCGGCTTGGCGACGTAGAACTGCGACAGTGGCAGGGACGTACCCCTCGGCGCGCCGCTGCCCCAGGTGACGCCGCGGGCGTTCGTCCGCTTCTCCGGCAGAAAGACCCGGAACTCACTGCCGCTGACGTACAGGAACGGCTTCTCCCGGGAGACGGGGGTGGTGTCGAGCGTGGTGTACGGCGGGTTGGGGAAGCTCTGCGCGGGGGCGCCCTGGACACCGGAGAACACCATGTTCCACACGCCGTTGAGCCAGCTGCCGATGACGCTGTCCCTGGTGTACCACTGCTGCTGCGAGTAGGGCCCGACCTGACCGTCGATCCGGCTGTCCGCGATGTAGCCGCCGCTCGCCCAACCGTAGCCGGACGGCGCGAGGTTGAGCCCGCCGCGCACATGCATACGGCGGAAGGGGGCGGCCTGGGCCACCGCCCACCGGTTGGTGCCGTTCGCGGGGACCAGAGCCAGGTTCTCCGCCGAACGCCAGAAGTTCTGCGTGGCGTTGCCGTTGAACCAGCCCGCGTCGACCGTCACATCGCCGTTGATCGTCGTGTCGTCGGGGGAGAGGCCGAGGCCCGCGACGGACGTGTAGAAGCCGATCTGGGCGTTCAGACCGTTGTAGGTGCCGGGCCTGAACAGCAGTGCGTAGCGGCCGGTGCCGAACTGGGCCGACTCCTGCTGCCGGAAGACCTCGTCCAGCCTGGCCTGGATGCTGGGCGTGGACGGGTCGAAGACGAGCACGTTGGGGCCGAGGTCGCCCCCGCCGGGCAGGGCGCGCGGCGACGTTCGGGGCGAGGTGGCGGCCTGCGCGGCGGGAGCGGACACGCCGGCCAGTACGGGCACGACCGCGGCCGCGGCACCGAGCACGGCCCGGCGGCCGATGGGCGCCGAAGAGGAGGAGGGGGGCATGCGCGGCTCTCCTTGTTCAGGAAATGAACGAAGTGGGGCTGGGGAGCGCTCTCTCGTCGTTGGATGCTTCATTGGCGTGAACGATGCGTCAAGAGGAGCGGCCGAATTTCCGCGCGGGACTCCTGAGTGACCGTCATGTCACCGCAGTTGCCTTCGAGAAGTGAGCGAAAGCGGCCGTGTTCGAACCAGGGCGGGTCGTGCGGGAGTCGGCTTGAGGAAGGAACGGCGACCGGAGCCGGAGGCGTTGTCAGTGGCGTGAGCTAGCGTCTGCCGGTATGAGTGAGCCACAGCGTGAGGTCGTCGTCCGCCGCGCCCAAGTCGGCGACGTCGACGGGCTGGTCGCCTGCAGCAGTGCGCTGTTCGCGGAGGATGCCGGCACGAGGGATCCGAGCGTGAACGTGGGCTGGCCCCGCGAGTTCGGCCCCGACCGCTTCGCCGCAGGCATGGCAGACCCGACCGGACTCCTCCTCGTCGCGGACTGCGCTGGGGAAGTCGTCGGCCACCTCACCGGCACGGTCGCGGAAGGATCCACGATGCGGCCGGTCAAGGTCGCGACACTGGTGAGCATGTATGTGCGGCCGGCCCACCGCAGGGACGGGCTCGGGGCGCGCCTGATCGCGGAGTTCTCGGCCTGGGCGAAGCAAGCGGGAGCCGAACTGGCCGAGGTGACGGCCTACTCCAGCAACGCCGTTGCACTCCGCTTCTACGAGAGGAGCGGCTTCGCGAGACAGTCGGTGACTTTGCGGACGACGTTGTGAGAGGGGGCGGCACGAACTGCACCGCAAACGGGTTCTGCTCGCTCCCTGATCGGTCATCCGAACCCCGACACGCGGCACAGCGTGGCGTCAGGCGGTCTTGCGGGCCACCCCTCCGTAGAAGCCGATCTCGTGGGACCTCGGCGGTGGCGTGGTGTCCGGGCGCCAGAACGGGACCTGGGCCAGGCCCGGGTCGACCAGTTCGAAGCCGTCGAAGAAGCGCTCGACGTCGGTGCGGGACCGCAGGTTCAGCGTGGCGGTGGCCTTGTTGTAGACGGCCTGGGCCGCGCTGCGGTCGGCGAAGTCGCCGGTGGCGTGGGAGAGCACGAGGAAGCTGCCGGCCGGTAGCGCGTCGCGCAGCCCGGCGACGGCCTGCGCCGGCTGCTCGGCGTCGGTGAGGAAGTGGAGAACGGCCACGAGGAGCAGTGCGACCGGCTGGTCGAAGTCGATGGCCCGGCGGACACCGGGGTGGTTCACGATGGCCTCTGGGTCCCGCACGTCTCCGATGACGACGCTGGTCGTGCCGGCGCTGCTGAGCAGTGCGTTGGCGTGCGCGGCCACGATCGGATCGTTGTCGACGTACGCCACCCGTACGTCCGGTGCCAGCGCGTGCGCGATCTCGTGCACGTTCGGCGAGGTGGGCAGCCCGGTGCCGATGTCGAGGATCTGGCGGATGCCGCTGCTGACGACATGGCGGACGGCGCGCTGCAGGAAGGCGCGGTTGGCCTGGAGGCCGATGCGCACCTCGGGCGCGGCGGCGGCGAGTTCGTCGCCGGCCCGCTGGTCCACCTCGTAGTTGTCCTTGCCGCCCAGCAGGTAGTCGTAGATCCGTGCAGGATGCGGCCTGCTGGTGTCGATCTCCCCGACGCTGAAGCCGCCGTCCTGACTCACACTGTGCTCCTCTCGACGACCGCCACGGGCCCCACCCGTGAACGGACGACGACAGCTTTGCACATCAACTTCCGGGCCCGCGCAGGTGGTTGTGCGTGGTGCGCAGGAGAAGGACGGTGACGTCGTCCGTGCGCTGCCCGGTGGGCCAGGCGTGGTGGACGAGGCTGTCGGCGAGGTGCTGAAGGTCGTGGTCGTCGGTGTTGCCCGTGAGGTGGTCGAGCAGATCGGAGGTGGCCTGTGTGGCGTCCTGCCCGGGTCTCTCCACCAGTCCGTCGGTATAGAGGGCCAGGACGGCTCCGTCGAGCAGCGGGGTGGTGGTGACGGGGTAATGCAGGTCCACGCCGATGCCCAGAAGCGGGCCTGGCTCGATGTCCAGAATCCGGCCCCTGTGGACGGCCTCGCGCAGGAGAGGGGGAACGTGACCGGCGCTGGCGAGGGCCAGCCGGCCGTGCGCCAGGTCCACGTGCGCGTAGAGGCAGGCGACGAGCAGGTCGGAGTCCAGGTCCGCCAGCAGCTGATTGGTGCGGAACAGGACCTGGTCCGGTGCCGCCCCGGCGCTCGCGTGGGCGTGAACGGCGGTGCGGACCTGTCCCATGAGCGTGGCTGCGGCGACACTGTGGCCTTCCACGTCACCGATGACCGCCGCGACCGTGGTGTCGTCCAGGCGCAGCAGGTCGTAGAAGTCTCCGCTGACGTCGAGCCCGTGTCCGGCCGGCAGATAGCGGGCGGCGACCTCCAGGCCGGGCATGGTGGGCAGGGTGCGCGGGAGGAGAGCCTGCTGCAGCTCGTGGACGAGGCGGTGCTGGGCGTCGTAGAGGCTGGCACGGTCGAGCGCTTGGGCGATGAGACCGGCCAGCGAGGTGAGGACCGCGCGCTCGTCGGCCGTGAAGGTGTGCGGACGGTCGTAGGACAGGATGCAGATGCCCACCGGTCGGCCCGTGATGACGAGGGGCAGGAAGGCCCAGGCCTGTTTGCCGCTGATCCGGGGCGCTCTGGGGTGGTTGCGTGCCAGGTCGGCCGGGCTGGCGAAGAATGCGGGCGTCGCGCCGGCCAGGACCTGACCGGCGGGCGTGAGGTCGGTTTCCAAAGGCAGCGCGTCGAGTCCGTCGATGATGTCGGCGGGGTAGCCGCGATGACCGATGATCTTCAGGCGACCCGCGTCCGCTGCGGAGAGGACCATTCCCTGGGCTCCGAAGGCGGGACGGATCTGGTCGGAGATCAGCGCGACGAGGTCACGTACGGTCACCGTCTCCGTGAGGGCCGCCGCCAGGTGGACCAACTGGTACAGACGTCCGGTCGGCGTCGCCGAGGGGCGCTGCGTGGCGGGTTCCGCCCTGTCCACGGGCTGTCGCCCACACGAGGTGATACGGACGCTGATGCCGCTGCTGTCCGGGTGGAGCCGGAAGGTCAGCCACCGGTCGGGCGGGCGGAGGGCGTCGAAGGAGACGGGGGTACGGCTGACGACGGCGGTGCGGTACTGGTCCTCGTACGCGGGGTCGTCCAGCCAGGGGAGCGCCTGCCAGGGCCGTGCGCCGAGCAGCCGGTCCGCGGGCCGTCCGAGGAGCCGGGCGGCGGTGGTGTTGAGGAAGGTGATGCGGCCCTCCAGATCGAGGGCGAGTGCACCTTCGGGAAGACGTTCGATGTAGTCGACCGCGGCCATGCCGACCTGCACGGGGTGGCGCACGGTCTCGAGAGGGAAGGCTCGTGGTTGCGGGGGCAGGTCCGCAGGCCGGGGCGAGTCGTCCAGGAGACGTGCCAGCCGATGTGCGCTGGCGATCATGTGGTCGCGTTCTCGGGGGGAGGCCTCACGGTGGTGGTCGCCGGACCACATCAGCACGATGCCTCCCCAGCAGCGGCGGACGCCGGTCACCGGGAGGGCGGCGAGTGCGAACCGGTAGGGCAGGACGGCTGCGGTTTGCGGGTAGCGGCACGTCATCTCGTCCTGACTGCCGACCCACACCAGCCGGTCGTCCCGGATCGCGTCGGCGACCGGGACGGGGGCGGTGAGCGGCAGGCGCCGCCACGGCTGCGTGAATTCGACGGGCAGCCCGCACAGTGCCACCAGGCGCAGCATCGGTGCCGGTTCCTCGATCAGGTACAGGCCGCCGATCGCGGCGCCGGTACGGCGCACGACGTCGGTCAGCCCCGTCCCGAGGGCATCGTCCAGTGGCCCGCCGCCATCCGGTAGATCACCGGGCCGCATCGTGCCCTCCGCTCGCTCGCGGACGATGCCATCGATCCACGCGTCGACCGCCTGTCCGTCGGCCGCCCGAGGCACATATGGCCTTATCTGGACAATATGCCCGATATAGATCACTGCCAAGGCCGAACATCGAGAGCCGTCCGAGCCCCGCGGTCACGCTTCCAGTCGACCGAGTCCCATGAAGGACGCGGTTGGCTTCCCGTCAAGATCGGATTGCCTGATATCGTCCGGGCTGCGGAAAACGGGGCTCGCCGCGATACGGGGGATATCGCATTGAGGCCCGATCCAACGGGCGGGGGCGTACAACTCGGGGCACGTTCCGGCCCCGGCTCCCACGCCGCACCCACCTGTGTCACAGCAGATCCCCCACGTCATTCTCGCCGTCCGACGTCAGGGAGTCGCAGTGTCCACATCGTCCTCGCGCCCGTCCCGTCGCCATCTGCTGGCCGGAAGTGCCGGGTTGGCCCTTGCCGCGTCCGCCGGCTCCTTGGTCTCGCCCGCCCGCGCGGTCGCTGCCGAGCCGGCGACCGCCGGTCTCTACCAGCTCAAGCCGCCGCACCTGCTGGAGGCCGAGACGCTGGTGGAGTACCTGCGCCTGCGCGCGGCCCAGTGGGACCACAACCGCTACAACGCCGAGCAGACCAACGGGGAGAACCTCGGCAGAACCGAGGTGACCTGGGGCCGTCCGGGGCATCCGGAGGAGTTCGAGAACCTCTCCCAGTGCGCCTCGTTCATGACGTCGCTGCTCCAGCGCTCCTACGGCGCCGACACCGCGTACGGATGGGCCACCCCGTCGTACTTCAACCAGTACTTTCCCCCCAAGGACGGCTCGACCCGCACCACGTCCTTCCCCAACGCGGAGGATCTGCAGGCCGGATTCCTCAACGCCTCCAACGTCCCGCACTTCGACCCGGTGACCAAGCCGGTGAACCTGCGCCCCGGTGACATCGTCGCCTGGGACTACGACCCGGCCGTCAAGAGCGCGCCCTACACCGGGCACACCGTGCTGATCCGCGCCTACCTGGGCACCTTCGCGTCGTCCGTCGACAGCAAACTGGGCATCAACGGGGTGGTCCCTCACCTCTTCCAGATCGTCGACTGCACCAACAGCCCGCACGGCGACCCCGATCGGACCAGCCAGGCCAGCATCGACCGCTACCGCTCCTATCCCGACACGCGGGGCGAGCTGGCCGACGACAACAGCACCTACACCGAGCACAGCGGCGTGGGATACGGCCACATGATCTTCTACGCCGACCCGGCCACGTCCCTCTTCGCCGGCTACCGCTGGAGCGTCAACTCCGCCTCGCCGCAGCCGGCCGTCGCACAGCCGGTCACGGGCAAGAAGCAGATCGCCGCGGGCCGCGTCAACGCGTTCGTGGTGTAGCCGCGAAGGTTCAGCCGTCCGCTCGGTTCGGCCGGTCCGGCAGGCCCGGTCGGTCCGGTCGGGATGTACGCCGCTCGGGGTGTACGGAAGTCGGCATGTACGCCGAGCGGGGGCCGATGACAGGATGCCGTGATGGATCCGATCCTGCGTGCCGCCGGGGACCTGCTGGGCATCGCACTGTACGACCCCGTCGACCTGGGAGGCAGCCGGCGCAGCACCGTCGTGCGCTGCCGGACGGCGGACGGCGGCAGCGTGATCGTGAAGTCGTTCACCAGTGAGCCGGATGCGCTGCGGTCCTTCACCTCCGAGGCCGCCGGACTCGCCCTCCAGGCGGAGGGCCCGGCACTGCTGGGTGTGGACGCGGACGTGCCGCTGCTGGTGATGGAGGATCTGGGAGCTGCGCCCACGCTGGCCGACGTGCTGCTCGGTGACGATCCGAAGGCCGCCGCCGAGGGCCTGTCGGCCTGGGCGAGAGGGCTGGGCCGACTGGCCGCCGCATCGGTCCACAGGCGAGCCGACTTCACCGGGCTGTCGGCCCGCTACAACAAGGGTCTCGCGTCCTGGGGAGACGAGCCGTGGATCGAGCGGAACGCCGCCGATCTGCTCCCTCTGCTTGACGGGGCCGGAATCGCCGTGCCACCGGGGCTGGCCGACGAGTTGGCCCGTATCGGGACGGCCGGTGGCGCCGAATTCCCGGCGTTCACTCCGGGGGACACCTGCCCCGACAACAACCTGCTCACTCCCGGCGGTCTGCGCCTCATCGACTTCGAGGCGGCCTGCTACCAGTCGGTCTTCCTGACGACCGCCTACTGCCGTATGCCCTTCTCCAGTTGCTGGTGCGTCTTCCGCCTTCCGGCAGACCTGGCGGAGGACGTCGAGCAGGCTTATCGCGCCGAGGTCGTGACCGCCTACCCCGCGCTTGCCGAGGACGCGGTGTGGCAGGCCGGGATGCGGCAGGCGATCGCGGTCTGGACGGTCGACGTGACGGTGCATCTGCTGCCACGCACCGAGGAGGACCGGCCGATGCACCGCACCCGGCGTCCGGTTCCGACGATGCGCCAGGTACTGAGGCACCGTTGGGAGATGGCGAGCGGGATCAAGGAGTTCCCTGCGTTCGCGGAGACCATGGAGCTGCTGCTGCGGGATGTCGCCGGAGGGTGGCTGGTGACCCCCCTGCCCGGGTATCCCGCCTTCGCGGGTCCGGCCGCGAGCTGAGGCCCGGTGCCGACTCGGGCCGCTACGGGCCTTCCAGCCGCTACTGCTGTCCGGGTGCTGCGTGCTTCCAACTGCTCCAGCTGCTCCAGCTGTCCGACGCTATGGCCGTCCACCTGCCACGGCTGTTCGGGCGTTGCGTGCCGTAGGGCCGCCGGACGGCGGAGTTCCGCGTTGCGAAGGCACACAGGACGGTGCGGCCGGTGCCTAAGGTGGACTGTGATCAGCAGCGACGCAGAGCCTGAGTGGCGGGGTCCAGGGTGGCGGTGTCCAGGGCGGCCGGGGTACAAGGCCGCAGCGGGTGTCTTCGCGGTCGGGATGATGGGCACCACCCTGCCCACGCCGTTGTACGGGTTGTACCGGCAGCAGATCGGCTTCTCCGAACTGATCGTCACGGTCGTGTTCGCGGTCTACGCGGTCGGCGTGATCGCCGCCCTGCTGATCGCCGGCGGATTCTCCGACGTGCTGGGGCGGCGACCGGTGCTGCTGGCCGCCCTCGGCCTGGCCGCACTCAGCGCGGTCTGCTTCCTGACCGAGGCCGGGCTTCCACAGCTCTACACGGGCCGGGTGCTGTCGGGCTTCTCGGCCGGCCTGCTCAGTGGCACGGGCACCGCGGCCGTCCTCGAACTGGCCCCGCCCGCCCGACGGGCCCGAGCCGGACTGGCGGCCACTGCGGCCAACATGGGCGGTCTGGGGCTCGGCCCCCTCCTCTCCGGCATCCTCGCCGAGTACGCCCCGTGGCCGCTCAAGCTCCCGTTCGTCGTCCATCTGGTGCTCCTGGCGGTCGCCGTGGTGGTCGTTCTCCTGCTGCCCGAGACGGTGCACCACTCCGGTCCGCGGCCGTCTCTGCGCCCTCAGGGCATGAAGGTTCCGCCCGAGGTCCGCGGGGTGTTCGCGCCGTGCGCCCTCGCCGCCTTCGCGGGCTTCTCGATGCTCGGGCTGTTCACGGCAGTGGCCCCCGCCTTCCTCACCCAGACGCTGGACGAGCACAACCTGGCGGTGGCCGGCGCCGTCGTCTTCTGCGTGTTCTGCGCCTCGACCGGTGGACAACTGCTCATGGGACGGATCGGTGCGCGCAGGGCCCTGCCCCGGGGCTGTACGGTGCTCGTCGCTGGGCTCCTCCTCATCGGGACCTCGCTGTTCCTGGAGTCCTTCCCGGTGCTGCTGGCCGGAGCGTTGACCGGTGGCATGGGCCAGGGGATGACTTTCCGGGCCGGACTGACCGAGGTGAGCGCCGCGGCTCCCGAGGCGCACCGAGGCGCCACCATCTCGGCGTTCTTCGTCGTCGCGTACGTGGGGATCTCGTTGCCGGTCGTCGGGGTGGGCGCCATGACGGTGGCGCTGGGGCTGCGCGGTGCCGGTCTCGTGTTCACGGCGTGCGCGGTCCTGCTGGTGACGGCGGTGGGGATCCGCGTGAGGCGGCAACTGCCCCCGGCCGCTGTCCCTTCCTGAGTCCTGAGCCGCACACCGGCTCCGACGGGGAGTCCGGTGGCGCGGGCCCGGGCGGCCTCCGTCACCTCGCTGCGGAGAGGGCAGGATTCGAACCTGCGTGGGCCCCTTGGGGCCCGACCTCGAGGCGTGCTCGCTGGTCCCCGATCAACCACTCCGGGCACCTCTCCCTGTTCCCGGCCTCCGGTTTCCCGTGCCGTTCACATGCACAACAGTGGCAGGAGCCGCTGAC